>WGDB01000098.1 GCA_015493495.1 Helicobacteraceae bacterium
GAGAGCACCTTAACATCTGCCTCATAGTTTTCCATCTCCAAAGCAGCCATCTGCCGATACATCGCCTCACTTTCCTGTGCTGAGAGTAGTTTCTCTGCAGCTTCAAACGGTGCCGTGTCTCGGTGTTGTTCATAAAACTTCAGAGCCTTTTCCAGCCAACGATCTTTTTTTAAGATACGGGCATCACTCTCTATCAGTGTCTTAAACAGCTCCAAGTCCTCTGTAGCAGTCGCCTGACGCAGGGCTGTTACATAATGGCCATCATATTTTTGGGCTGCCTTTTCACAACGACGCAAGGCTTTTAAATATTTTGTACTGATCACACCTTCATGCCAAGCTTTGTCTGCTTTTTTCAGGCAGCGTTCTATACCTCTCATCTCACCTTCAAAAGGTCTAAAAAAGGGGTGTTGCGTGACCTTGTGTGCGCTGTTGGAGTCACTTAGGATCTCGTCATGAAGCTCATGGTAAGGTCTCTCTTGAGCATAAAGTCCCAGAAAATTTGTAATAAGTATGATCAAAAGCAGTCGGTTCATGAGCTTATTCTAACCAAAAAACTGTATAATTGCTCTACTAAAAAAAGGGGCCTAAAAGTGCCCCACAACAGAGGATGATTGATGGCACAGGGTATTTTAGACTTAGTAAAACCAGGCGTATTACACGGAGATGATGTTCAAAAAGTATTTGCAGCGGCAAAAGCACAAGGCTTTGCACTTCCAGCTGTCAACGTAGTAAGTACAGACTCTATTAACGGTGTTTTGGAAGCGGCTAAAAATGTCAACTCACCCGTTATCATCCAGTTCTCAAATGGCGGAGGTTATTACTATGCAGGTAAGGGTCTCAGCAACGAAAACGAAAAAGCAGCCATAGCAGGTACGATCTCCGGTGCGATGCATGTTCACATGATGGCTGAACTTTACGGCATCCCTGTCATCTTACACACAGACCACGCAGCACGTAAATTACTTCCATGGATCGATGCCCTTCTCGATGCTGGTGAGGACTTTTACAAAACTCACGGCAAACCTCTTTTCAGTTCACACATGCTTGACCTTTCAGAAGAGCCTATCGAAGAGAACATCGCGACTTGTGCCAAGTATTTAGAGCGTATGGACAAGATCGGTATGACCATTGAGATCGAGCTTGGTGTCACCGGTGGAGAAGAGGATGGTGTCGACAACACAGACATTGACAACGCCCTGCTCTACACACAACCTGAAGAGGTTGCATACGCTTACGAGGAGCTTTCAAAAGTCTCTCCACGTTTCACAGTAGCCGCATCGTTTGGTAACGTCCATGGTGTCTACAAGCCGGGTAACGTTGTTCTGACTCCAACTATCTTAGACAACTCACAAAAGTACATCGCAGAGAAGTTCAACACTGAAAACGACAAACCGGTAGACTTCGTCTTCCACGGTGGTTCAGGTTCTGCACAGTCAGAAATCGAAGAGGCACTGACTTACGGTGTCATCAAGATGAACATCGACACAGACACACAGTGGGCGACTTGGGAAGGTGTTAAAGACTATTACGAAAAGCATAAAGAGTACATGCAAGGTCAGATCGGAAACCCAGAAGGTGACGACAAACCAAACAAGAAGTATTATGATCCACGCAAATGGCTGCGCGCCGGTCAACTGACACTTATCAAGCGTGTTGAGCAGGCATTTAAAGATCTTAATGCACTAGACAGAAACTAAGGCGTCAGCATGTCACAAGCGGGTCTAGAGAGCATCAAACAAAAACTTTCAAATTATGAAAAAGCACTTGCCTCTTTAGATGAGATCTTAGAAAAGATAAAATCCAAACGTGATGATGAAGATTATAAGATCTATAGAGACAGTGTCATCAAAAGGTTTGAGTATAGTTTAGAAGTCGCACGTAAACTTATGTCAAAATACATAGAGCTTGTTGATAAAAAGGTAAACGGTCAGAAGCTTGTTCTTAAAAAAGCTTTTGAGTTTGACCTTATAGAAGACAAGATCTGGTTTATCATGATAGACGACAGAAATATCACCACACATGAATATAGCGAGGTATTGGCTGAAGAGTTGGTAAAAGACATCTACCTTTATGCCAAGAGATTAAGAGAATTTCATGATGTTATAGCATCTAAAATAGATGAACTGTAACATTCCCGCTGACGTTCTTAATGAACTTCAATCATTTTTTAAAAAGCACTCCTCTGTAGACAAGGTAAAAGTCTTCGGCTCGCGAGCCAGAGGTGATCACACTCCTAAAAGTGACATAGACCTCGCTATATACTCAAAGAGCATCTCCAAAGAGGCCTTCAAATTCTTACAGCTTGAGCTTTCAGAACTCCCTATCTTCTACCATATAGATAGTGTACATTTTGAGCATGCCTCAGAGGAATTAAAAGATAACATTCTAAACGATGGGGTTACTATTTTTACTAAACAGGCAGTCATCGATGGCTGAGAACAGACATTTAAAGGAAAAATCATGACTGCTATTGGTGTTATCTTAGGTATTTTTCTCGCACTTGGCTTGATGATAGTCGTTCCCTATTATAGTGTTGGCTACCTTCATACAGCACTTGGACTCAGTATCTTTGAAAGTATTGTAGTTTTAGGCTACATCACTATTATGATATATCTCGTCGCTGCTAAACGCTAGTGTTCTCAATTATATCAACAGGAATCTGAGTTCTCATACTTTTGATATATCAGTTGTTGCTCCAAAAAAGTGGCTATTTAGCCCAGTGATATGTTTAAAGGAAAAATCATGACTGCTATTGGTGTTATCTTAGGTATATTTCTCACTCTTGGCTTGATGATAGGTGTTCCCTATTATAGTGTTAGCTACCTTCATACAACACTTGGACTCGGTATCTTTGAAAGTATTGTCATTGTGTTTATAGCGTATATCATTGTTATTCCTCTCATAGGATATATCCACAAGATAATGGTCGATGCTGGGAGATAGTGTTCTCTAAAAGTGCGGTTAAAATAAATGAGCTTGGGCCATTTATCTAAAGAGATGACAAGCTATGAACCCACTACCCGTGACTTCCAGAAATCTTCTTATAAAAACCCAAAAGTAACGCCCTAAACATAGAAAACACCACATACTTGTCTCTCCTTCTTGTAACCTCATTATAACATTGACTGTGATAAAATACTGCCATTAAATAGTGATAACACGCATCAATCAAAAATATAGTTAGGAAACGCATGAAGAAAATTTGTATCGTTGGTTTAGGTTACGTAGGTTTGCCGTTGGCACATGCCTTTAGCGAAAAGTATGAAGTTATAGGTTTTGATATCAACACCAGTCGTATCGATGAACTTAACAGTGCTTATGACCGTACTCTTGAGTTAAATGAAATTCAAATGAAAGAGGCTATTGCTCATGGTATGAAGTTCACTTGTGACTTGGATGCCATTACTGACTGTAATATTTACATTGTAACAGTTCCGACACCTATCGACAGTTCTAACCGTCCAGACCTTACACCACTTATAAAGTCATCAGAAAGTGTTGCAAAAGTACTTAAAAAAGATGACATTGTCATCTATGAGTCTACTGTTTATCCTGGTGTGACAGAAGAGATCTGTGTACCTGTTCTTGAAAAGAACTCAGGCTTAGTGTTTAACCAGGACTTCTTTGCAGGTTACTCTCCAGAGCGTATAAACCCTGGTGACAAAGAACATACAGTTAAAAAAATCCTAAAAGTCACAGCAGGTTCAACTCCTGAGATCGCTAAAAAAGTAGATGAGCTTTACAAAAGTATCATTACTGCCGGTACGCACTTGGCTTCTTCTATCAAAGTTGCCGAAGCTTCCAAGGTCATCGAAAATACCCAGCGTGATGTCAACATTGCTCTTGTCAATGAACTCGCTCTTATTTTTGACACGATGGGTATCGATACAAATGATGTTATTGAAGCTGCAGCGACCAAATGGAACTTCATTAAACTCAAGCCCGGTTTGGTTGGGGGACACTGTATAGGTGTAGACCCATATTATCTGACTCATAAAGCAGAAGAACTTGGTTATAAACCTGACCTTATACTCGGTGCAAGACAGATCAACAACGGTATGGGCAAATATATTGCTGAACAGACTATTAAAAAAATGATCGCAAATGACAAACATGTTAAAGATGCAAATATATTGATCTTGGGTGTGACGTTTAAAGAAGATTGCCCTGACATGAGAAATACTAAGGTTGTAGATGTCATTGAAGAACTAAAGACTTACGGATGCAATGTGGATGTTTATGATCCTTGGGTTGATCCTGAAGAAGAGAAGCACCACTATAGCCATGGCATCATAGAAGACCCTTTCAAGTCTGACAAAAAGTATGATGCGATTGTAGTCGCAGTAGCGCACAAGCAATTTGTTGAATTGTCACAAGAGGACTATGCAAATCTATCTAACGATATTCCTGTTATCATGGACATTAAGGGTATCGTCGAAAAGCCAAGTTGGAGATTATAGATGATAAGTATTAAAATACAATGCAGGGAGGCACTAAATGCCGAGTCGTAAGAATTTTGCACTTCTAGGAGCAGCTGGTTACATTGCTCCAAGACACATGAAGGCCATTAAAGAGACTGGTAACAACCTTATTGCAGCACTTGACCCTTATGATGGTATAGGCATTATGGACAGTAACTTTCCACAAGCAGAGTTTTTTACAGAGTATGAGCGTTTTGATCGCTTTGTAGACAAGTGGCATAGAGATAACGGTAAGAGAATCGACTATATGGCGATCTGCTCTCCAAACTATCTACACGACTCTCACATACGCTTTGCACTTAAAAGTGGTGCTGATGCTATATGTGAAAAGCCTCTTGTTCTTAATCCTCATAACATTGATCAACTCAAAGTGATAGAGAAAGAGACTGGTAAAAAAGTCTATAATATCTTACAGCTTCGTCTGCATCCTTCTATTATTGCACTTAAAGAGAAAGTGGCTAAAGAACTTGCTGAAAATCCAAACAAAATTTACGACATTGATTTAACCTATCTTACATCTCGTGGTAAATGGTATTTCGTCTCATGGAAGGGTGATGAGTCTAAGTCTGGTGGTATTGCCTCTAACATCGGTGTTCATTTCTATGACATGCTCTGTTGGATCTTTGGTGATGTTGAAGAGAACATCGTCACATTGAAAACACCCGATACAAATGCCGGTACTTTTAAACTCAAAAATGCTAATGTAAGATGGTTTCTCTCTGTAAACTATGACTATATTCCTGATGAGATCAAAGCACAAGGTCAAAGAACTTATCGTTCTATTACTGTAGACGGTGATGAGCTAGAGTTTAGTGGCGGATTTACAGACTTACATACATTAAGTTATCAAGAGATCTTAAAAGGCAATGGTTTTGGTCTTGATGAAGCTTATGGTTCTATCCGTACTGTCTCTACCATTAGAAACCTTGAACCTGTTGGTTTAAAAGGTGAATACCATCCATTTTGTAAAAAGGTGCTTGGCTAATGGCAACTTACTTTGCTCATGAATCTGCCTATGTAGATGATGATGTCAGTATAGGTGATAACACTAAAATTTGGCACTTTTCTCATGTACTTTCTCATACTACTATCGGTGAGAACTGCTCTTTTGGTCAAAACTGCGTAGTGGGTCCAAAAGTTAAAGTAGGCAATGGTGTCAAAGTACAAAACAACATCTCCATCTATGAAGGAGTAGAGGTCGAAGATGATGTCTTTCTCGGCCCTTCTATGGTCTTTACCAACGTTATCAATCCCAGAAGCTTTATCGTCAAACGAGAAGAGTTTAAAAAGACGTTGCTTAAAAGAGGCTGTTCAGTGGGTGCCAATGCGACCATCGTCTGTGGTGTGACTATCGGTGAGTATGCACTTATTGGTTCTGGTGCCGTCATCAACAGAGATGTCAAGCCTTATGCACTTATAGTCGGTGTTCCCGCCAAACAGATCGGTTGGGTCTCTAAAGCAGGCAATACTCTTTCTTTTGACAAAAATGATGAAGCTATAGACACTTTTGACAACTCAAAATACAAGATCGTAAACAATTCACTGGAGACTCTGTAATGCAGATAGACTTCGCCAACCTGAAACTACAGTACCAGATGTATAAAGAAGAGATCGATGAGGCTATTCAGGCGGTGCTCGACAAATCCAACTACATCATGGGTGAAGAGGTTA
>WGDB01000099.1 GCA_015493495.1 Helicobacteraceae bacterium
ACACTTTTGAGCAATTTCCAAATCATTATGGAGATCTAGCGCAAGTGCTTTCGCCTTAGCGATAACAGTAGGGTGATCACTATCAACTGCTGCGTTGGCAGCAAGATAGTCTTGAGGATTATTTGTGGTCACTGATCTTGGTAATAAGTTGGCGTGACTGCTCCAATGCATCTTCAACCTTGTCAAGGACTAAGGCGACAGCCAAACGACGTCCTTTATGCGCTTCCGGTTTTCCAAAGACACGAACAAAAGAGTTGTCAGTAAAGAGTTCATCTGCAACATCTACAACCGGAGCGTACGAGTCGTTTTCCGACTTAAAGGCTGAAGAAGCACCTTCACCATAGAATGTAAAGCCAAGTGGTAGACCTAAAACAGCACGAAGATGAAGGGCAAATTCACTCTGTGACTGCGTGATGAGTGTGACCATACCGGTATCGTGAGGACGAGGACTTACTTCCGAGAAGTAGACTTCATCTCCCTCTACAAAAAGTTCCACACCAAAAAGACCTTGACCACCAAGTCCATCAGTGATCTTTTTAGCCATATCTTGCGCCTTTTTAAGGGCCACTTCACTCATACGCATCGGTTGCCAAGAGAAGACGTAGTCACCATCACGCTGTTCATGCCCTATGGGCTCACAGTAGACCGTCTCTTTGCCGTTACGTGCTGTTAGCATGGTGATCTCATAATCGAAGTTCACAAAGGCTTCAACAATAAGTTCACTGGCATCTCCACGTGCCTCTTTAGCCATTTCCCAAGAGTTTTCCAAGTCATCCGCAGAGCGCATGACTGACTGTCCATGACCCGAAGAGCTCATAACAGGCTTAACCACACAAGGATATCCTAGTGCCGCACCTGCCTCACGCATACCTTCTAGTGTGGTTACAAAACGATAAGGTCCCGTTTTAAGACCAAGGTCTTCTGCTGCAAAGGTACGAATATTTTTACGATTCATCGTCTTAGAGACAGCGTCTGCATTCGGGATGACATTAAAACCTTCTGCTTCCGCTTTAAAAAGCGCAGAAATACTTATAGCCTCGATCTCCGGCAAGATGTAATCTGGCTTTTCATGACGAATAATCTCTAAGATCGCCGCTTCATCTTGCATATTAACAACATGGGAACGGTGAGCAACAGCGTGTGCAGGGGCACCTTCATAACGGTCAACCGCAATAACCTCAAGACCAAGACGTTGTGCCTCAATGGCGACCTCTTTACCCAGTTCACCAGAACCAAGGAGCAAAACACGTTTAGAGTTACTTTTAAGTGGGGCAGAAAATAGCATGGGAAACCTCGTAAAATTAATTACGACATTTTAACCAAGTATCACTTATGACGCGATAGTAAATATCACAGCGATGGTAAAGCTCATCTCAAAAGTTCATGCACAGAAAAAGTTACCTATGTAGTGTAAGCGATAAGCTGAAGACACAAACTGCATCGTAACTGTAGTTTTTAGTCGAATTTATGTTTGACTGGGCAAATTGTTAAGTCGAAGTTATCTACTAAACGCACCAATTCAGGAAAAGGAAAAGGCGGGATAAGACGGCGACGTTTATGATGAGCAATACAATAGTCACACCCTTGTTGTTCACTATACTCTTCGTTAAGTGAAATGGTGATCATATTTTGCATAGGATAGATGCTGTCTATATGTTTGAGTGCTTGAAGGCCAAAGTCTCTTGAAAAGTCGATGATTACAACATGGTACTTCTCTTTTTCATAGAGTTCAACCACTTCTTCATAAGAGTTAACAACATCAACATCATGCGCAGCACCAAGGAGCTGGGCACGCATCTCAGTCTGAAAATTGTCTTCATCGATAAAAAGTATTTTTTTAGAGTTATTCATGAAGGGATTTTACAATTAAATTGGTAATAAAGAGCTATTTAGAGGAAAAATAGTTTTGATAGTTTAAATAGGGAATAATCTTAAAGGGGTAAAAAGATGGGAGTTGGTGCAAGTCGTGAAAAAGAGCTGACCGACAGCGTACATAAAGTACGCCGAGAGAAGCTTATTTCGCGAATTGTGCCGAGTCCCGACTTTTTAGAGGCGTGATTCGTAACGGCGCATCATGAAAAGACGTTTAAGCATCTTTTTACGAGCACTGATCTTATCCTTCTTACGTTTCTCAGTCGCTGTTTCGTGGAAACGACGAGCGCGAGCTTCAGTAACAACTAAGTTACGGTCAGTTTGCTTCTTGAAACGACGGTATGCAGCGTCGAAGTTATCGTCCGAGCGTAGTGTAATACCAGGCATTCACATCACCTACTTTCTTTTTAAAATTTGGACGCGAAGTATAGCGTAACAATTAATGTTAAATGCTTAATGTTAAATGTTAAATGGATTTTCCTCAAAAATATGTGAAGTTTCAGCCATAAAAAAGGAGCCCCTCCAGCACGGGGACAGCAACTTTCACTCTTCGAGCGAAGCAAGAAAGGAAAGCTGTGTCCCCCTGACGTCAACAGGCAGTAAGCCAACCAATCAAACACTTCTGTCCAAAAGCAAGAAGCAAGAAAGGAAAGCTGTACCCAATGGGGCAGACCCTGTCCCCCTGACGTTAACAGACAGCTAAAAAGCCAAGTCAGCATCACCTCCAAACCTAATCCTAACCCAAAACAAACTACACTGTCATCATGATTTCCCAAGACTCCATCGAAGGGCTCAAAGCCCGCATAGACATTCTAGATGTTATCAGTAACTATATAGAGGTCAAAAAAGCCGGCGCCAACTTCAAGGCCGTCTGCCCTTTTCACGATGAGAAGTCTCCCTCATTTGTCATCAGTCCCCAAAAACAGATCTATCACTGTTTTGGATGTGGAGCTGGCGGCGATGCTATAAAGTTTGTGATGGAGTATGAAAAGCTCAACTATCCCGAAGCTATAGAGCGCCTGGCAGACCAGAACAGCTATACCCTTCACTACACAGACAACAAAAACCCTCAAAAACAGCGCTCACAGCTTATGGAAAAACTTAGTCAGTGGTACCAGAGTCTACTGCACACTATGCCAACAGCCCAGTCCTATCTGCAGGAACGTGGGGTCTCCATGGCCTCCATAGAAAAATTTGGCATCGGTTATGCTCCGGACTCCTTTAAGACACTGGACTTTATAAAGAAAAACCAGTTCAATATGCGTGAAGCAGTTGAACTCGGTGTTGCTGGTAGCGAGGGCGGGCGTGAATATGCCCGGTTCATAGAACGCATCATCTTTCCCATCCATGCAGCCAATGGTGCCAGTGTTGGCTTTGGCGGCCGTACCATCACAGGACACCAGGCCAAGTACATCAACTCCCCACAGACCCCACTGTTCAACAAGTCCCGTCTGCTCTATGCCTATGATCTGGCCAGACAAGCTGTCTACAAACAAAAACGTATCATCATTACCGAAGGTTACCTCGATGTCGTTATGCTGCATCAGGCGGGTTTTGACAATGCTGTCGCAACATTGGGAACAGCGCTCACTCCTGAACATCTCCCGCTGCTTAGAAAAGGTGAACCAAAGATCATCATGGCCTATGACGGAGACAACGCTGGTCGAAATGCTGCACTCAAAGCCTCAAGACTCCTAAGTACCGGTGGATTTGACGGTGGTGTAGTCATCTTCGAAGGGGGACTTGACCCAGCGGACATGGTCCATACCGGTCAACTTGAAGCACTTAACAGCATGTTCCATGCACCCAAGCCTTTTATAGAATTCGTACTCGAAGAGATTTTGGCCACTTATGATCTGCGAAACCCTAAAGCCAAAGAGCAGGCGCTTCATGAAAGCATTGGGTACCTCAAGACACT
>WGDB01000100.1 GCA_015493495.1 Helicobacteraceae bacterium
GGGCGGTAGCATTTTTGAGTTTTGCCAAAGTGATGCATAAACTTCCGGACATAGAGCAGATCTTAAACGAGGGCAAGGGTACGTATCCTGAAGAGGTCGATGTTCTTCATGCGCTCTCCACCGGTTTGGTGATGGCCGCACGCCAAAACAACACTGCAGAGCGTATGGAAAACCTACTTACCTATACACTGGAGTTGCAGAGTGAGTTCGCTGTTATGATTGTTCAAGATCTTCAGCGTGCAGGCTACACCATGGAAGAACAACCTGCCTTCTCCAAATGGGTCGGCAAGTTTGCTTATCTCTTAGCCTAATGCACTCACAACTCAAACAGAAGGTCTCCGAAGCCAAGGCAAAACTCTTGGTAGATTACCCTTACTTCGGGACCTTAGCCTCACGCTTGGAGTTAACCCCAAACGACAATATTCAGGCCTATTTGAGTAATGGGGTGCGTTTTGAGTACAACGATGAATACCTGCTTGGTTTGAGCCAGGAAGAGATGGCTTTTGCACTCTCTAACGGGGCGATGCATGCGGCCTTGGCCTATGAGAACCGTCAAAAAAATCGTATGAGTTGGCTGTGGCAGTTGGCAACAGACCATGCTATTAATAACATGCTGGTCTCCAACGGTCTTGAAGCACCCCTTGAGGTGATGGTGGACGCACGTTTTGAGGGTATGTATGCTGAAGAGATCTATGCGGTCTTAAAAGATGAGATCCAAAACGAAGAGTTTGATGATGACGAGTCCAATGAGACCGGCTTCAACGAAGAGAACAAAAAGAAGCAGGAGCAGCTTAGAGATGCCGAGGGTGACCACGACCCGGACAAAAAACGCGAACAGATGCAGGTGGAGAACGAAGAGAGAAAGACTCAGATAGCCGCTGAAGAGATGTTCGAGCAGTTTGCCAATGATGCCTTGGAAAAGATGCAAGAACGCGGAGACCTCCCGCAGGAGATCGAGCGTTTCTTTACCATCACCGACCACTCCAAAGTGGACTGGCGACAGGAGCTCTACCGTGCCATAGACCGCCACTACTACGACAACTACCGTATGATGCCACCCTCTAAAAAACTGCTCTACACGGGCATCTATCTTCCTTCACTTTACAGCGACACTTTAAGACTCGCCATCGCTATAGATAGTTCAGGCTCAGTCGACGAAGTACTACTCTCGACGTTCATGAGCGAGGTCGAAGCCATCTTGATCCATTTCCCTTCTTACATCATCGACCTCATAGTCTGTGACGCCAAGATACAGAGTTACAGACAGTTTGTAAGCGGAGAGCCTTTAGACGTGACTCTGAAAGGAGGCGGCGGCACTGACTTCCGCCCCGTGTTTAACTACATAGAAGAACAGCTCCAACAACCCTCACTACTGCTCTACTTCTCAGATACTCAGGGAACTTTTCCTAAGGTAGAACCAATGTATGAAGTGATGTGGGTGAGTGAGGAGAAGGCAGAGCTGCCTTTTGGAGAGGTGTTGGTTGTTGAGATCTCTGCTGCTGATGAGTAGAACGGAAAAAGAGTTATAGTTATCATCCCTGCTGCTAAGAAAATGGAAAAGAAAGAAGAATAAGAGAATGGTGTATAAAGATGAAGAAGATCATTATATGATCTAAAATATACCTATCAGAGTATTATAGCTCTCAATGGGAGTGTTAAAAATATTTCAATATCAGTCCAATCCCTTCTCCTCATAACACTGATCTATACGCTGGTCTACAGCCATGTCGCTGGAGCTGCTGTTCTCTGTGTTTTCTATGATGTAGTAACCGGTGATGAGCATAAAACCTAAGGCGGCGCTGATGATGCCGGTGGTCAAATAGATGTTTTGACTCTTTTTATCTTGTTGCATAAGGGCTCCTTTATAAGTTTTCTATTGTAAAGCAGCTATTGTTGTTTTAATTTGATAAAATGCAACTAATACTTGAGACAAAGATACCAATGCCATTTTTTAAAAAGACTATAGAACTGTTGGATGCAAAACAAAACCTCTTTTTGACCGGGGGCGCGGGTACGGGAAAGACGACCTTGACCCGTAAAGTGATAGAGCACTATGAGGGTGAAGGAAAAAAGGTGGCCAAACTGGCGTCTACCGGTATGGCGGCAACACTTATAGGCGGGCAGACCCTTCACAGCTTTTTAGACCTGGGTATTGCAGACTCTATAGAAGATCTTGAACTCAAGGGAAAACTGGAGATCAAAAAAAAGATCAAGAAACTGGTCGCTTCGATGGACATCATCATCATCGATGAGATCTCTATGGTGAGTGCGCCGCTCTTTGAGATGATCCGTCTGCGACTGCTGCAGAGTGACTTTAAAGGGGTTCTTTTGACTGTGGGTGACTTTTTGCAGTTACCTCCAGTCGTGCGGGGATATGGAGAGATCTATTTTGCTTTTGAGTCGGAGAGTTGGCAACGATTTGAGTTTGAGACCATTACCCTTGAGATCAACCATCGTAGTGATGACAGAGACTTTGTCAAGGTTTTGGACAAGGTTCGTTTTGGGGAAGTGGGTGATGCCGAACACTATTACCTGCACCATCTCATAAAACCGGTAGGAGAGGACCTGAGCCACTACACTTATCTTTATGGAAAAAACCACTCTGCCTCACGCCATAACCAAGAGCAGCTTGCCTTTATAGAGAGTGATGAACACAGTTTTGAAGCGCAGTTGCTCAAACATAACAAACAGACCACAGAAAAAGAGGTTGAACGCTTTTTGAGTGATGCCCGTATAGAGCCTCTTTTAAAGTTAAAAGTTGGGGCACCTGTGCTTTTTACCCGAAATGCCTGGAACTACTTTAATGGTGAACGCGGACGTATTGTACGTTTGAGCGAAGAGGTGGTCTATGTTGAAAAAAGTGAGGGTGTTGTGGTAAAACTTGAGAGAAGCTCCATGGCGAAGACAGAGTGGAAAGAGCGTACGGTAGAAGGGCAAAAAGAGATGGTAGAAGAGACACGTTTTAGTGTGTATCAGTTTCCCATAGTCTTGGCCTTTGCCATCACCATCCATAAGTCTCAGGGGATGAGTATAGAAGACCTTATCATCGAGACAACGGAGATCTTTGCCCCTTCTCAGTTTTATGTTGCGCTCTCTCGTGCAACCTCTCCTCACAGACTTATCTTAAAACAGCCCACGACCAACTGGTGTAATTTGGCCTTTGTTAATCCTAAAGCACTATCATTTGTACAGAGTCATAGTGAAGGATAAATAATGTCAGATGAGAAAAAGAACCGACGTTTCAGGACCTTGGACGAACTGCAAGAAGAGTACAACGAGACTGATCATAATTTTAAAGATGAACTGAGAGATATTGGCAGAAATTTCAAAAAAGAGATCTTCTCTCCTTGGGGTGCGCTGATCACTTTAGCCATGATCTCGGCACTTTTGTCTGCTATTGTGCGTTAAAGTCCGCATTGTGTATCAATATATCGTTATTATTAATCTAGCTGTGTTAAAATAAATTATATTACATCAGGAGTTCAGATGGGTGGTTATATTTTTTTAGGAATATTAGTTTTATTGGGTCTTTACACGATTGCGATCTATAATGGCTTGGTTGCGAAAAAGAATCAGATAGAAAATGGTTTTGCACAGATCGAGGTGCAGTTAAGACGTCGTTATGATCTTATACCTAACCTTATAGAGGTGGCGAAAAAGTATATGGCACATGAGCGTGAGACCTTAGAGGCTGTGATCGCTGCGCGTAATGAAGCTTCGGGTGCTCTCAAAAAGATGGAAGGTCAGTTAGATGACCCTAATGCTGTTGCCCAGTTCAACCAGGCAGAGCAGGGACTTGTTGGTGCCATGGGTAAGATGAGCTTTGTTATGGAGGCCTATCCAGAACTTAAAGCTAACGAGAACATGATGCAGCTTACTGAAGAGTTGACCACGACTGAGAACCGTATCGCCTTTGCACGTCAGGCTTATAATGACTTCGTCCTCGCTTTTAATACCTACCGCCAATCTTTCCCACAAAACCAGGTGGCAAGTATGTTTGGTTTTACCACTGATGCGAAGATGTTAGAGTTTGAAGACTCTAAAGCGATGCAGGCTGCACCAAAAGTCAGTTTCGACTAACTATTTAGATGAACTTTTTTCAAGAACAGGAGCATGCCCGTCGGCATACGCTCTGGCTCGTCGGCATATTTTTCTTAGCCGTCTTTTCGCTTATCATCATCACCATCTTGTTTGTAACGGGTCTATATGTCTACATGAACGACATTCCTGTTGCTACTTTTTTGGCATCACCTTTAGCGTATCTTGAACCCAAGTTCTTATATGGTGTGAGTGTTGCTGTTATTTTACTGGTAGGGGGTGGTTCTCTCTATAAGTATTCAACCCTTGCCAGTGGTGGAAAGGCAGTTGCTATCGCCTTAGGGGGTCGACAGCTCAACCGCAACAGTGCTACCCGAGAAGAGCAAAAATTGCTTAATGTAGTAGAAGAGATGTCCATTGCTTCGGGGATCTCTACGCCGACCGTCTTTATTTTGGATGAGCGCAGTATTAATGCTTTTGCCGCCGGTTTGAGTTTTGATGATGCGGTGATCGGTGTGACGGAAGGTACGGTTGAAAAGCTCAACCGTGAAGAACTTCAAGGGGTGATCGCGCATGAGTTTAGTCATATCTTTAATGGAGATATGCGTCTAAACCTACAGTTGACAGCAACCCTTCATGGCATCTTACTCATCGGTCTGGTCGGTCGTTTCATATTACGTTCGATGACAAGACGAAGCCACTACCATAGAAGTTCTTCCAACAAAAAAGGTAATGGTGGGGGTCTTTACATTTTGGCTTTGGGCGCAGGTCTTTTTGCCATTGGCTACATTGGGACTTTTTTTGGTTCTATCATCAAGGCGGGGGTGAGCCGTAAACGGGAGTATTTGGCAGATGCGACAGCTGTGCAGTATACCCGCTATCCTCAAGGTATCAGTGGGGCTCTTAAAAAGATCGCTTACTACAGCTCTAAATTAGAGTCACCGGCAGCAGAGACCTACAGTCATCTCTACTTTGCAGAGGGGATCAGTTCTTTTTTTGGTGGTTTGACTGCAACCCATCCCCCACTTAAAGAGCGTATCAAAAAGATAGAACCGCGATGGAACGGACGACTGCCTGATTACAGCAGAGCAGAAAGATCTAAAAAGCGTGAAGAGCAAAAGAGCGAGTACCAAGAAAAAAGAGAAAAACAAAAAGAGCAGTTTACAGAGGATGCGATCGCTGCTGCGATGATGCAGGTCGGGCAGATTAAAGAAGAAGAGGTCGAGCAGGTCAGAGAAGAGATCACCTCTCTTGATAGCAAGGTCAAAGAGCGTCTCAACGATCCGTTGGGAGCGCAGGCTGTGGTCTTGTCTCTTCTATATGATCCGGCCTACAAAGAGATGCTTTTCAGTGTACTTCAAGAAGAGAACCCCTACCTGCTATTAGAGTTTGCAAGTTTTCAGAGAGAAGATCATAAAGATCTGAAAAAGCAGAGCTCACTTATAGTCTCACTGAGTCTGAATGCGCTAAAGAGTCTCTCTGTAGAACAGTACAAGCGGTTTAAAAAGATCGCAGAAGCCTTTGTCACGGCGGACAAAAAAGTGACGTTGTTTGAGTGGAGCCTGCAGTATATCATTCAGCGTCCCTTGGAGATGCACTTGGGATTGAGAGCGGTTCCTAAAAAAAGCAGTAACCATCTTGGTGCTATAAAGTTTGAGGTAGAGGTGATTTACTCTATGCTGGCACAAGCGCAGTACGATGATGAGAGAGAGGCACAAGAAGCTTTTGACGTGACCAAAAGGAAGCTTCAGGCGGGTGCTTTAGAGTATGTCCCTCGTGAACAGATAGACCATGAGAAGTTCGTAGGAGCAGTGTTGGCGATAGAGCGTGCCAAGCCTGCTATTGCTGAGCGTATCTTTGAGGGAGTGCTTTACAGTGTCAAGCATGATGGAAAAGTCTCTGCAGAAGAGGATACTTTCATACACGCGGTGGCACAACTCATGCAGGTGCCATTGCCAAGAGAGTTCAAACTACAGGAGAATGGATGAAAACAGTAGAAACCTTGACTCAAGAGGGCGTACCACTAAAAGAGGTAGAGTTGATGCTCACGGTTGACGAGTTGCAAAGCTATGCCAAATATTGCCTGGACCATGATGTAAAGTTTAATGACTGGATCCGTCAGTTGGCAGAAGATGCAATGAAAGACAGTAAAGTGGATGCATCGTGAAACAGCTGTTTTTGTCTATAGCTTTCCTTGTAGTTAATTCATTTCCACTGAGTGCCACTGATGCCAATGTGACACAACCGAGTCGTATAGAGATCATAATCACTGTGGCGGGGATGCAAGAAAGTGTAGATGCCATCACCAAAAGTTCTAAACAGTTGATCGTTTTAACCAAACAACTCTCTAACAAAAAAGAGTTTAGCAGTGAAGACCAAAAAGTCATTACTGCTTTAGCACAAGCCCTGAACAACAATGCAGAAGCGATTAATAACATCGCCACTGCACTGCCCCAACAGTTCGACAAAGTACAAGGAAGTGCTGTCAACATTGTTGATACCACTAAGCTTGCTGTTGAAGAGGTCATAAAAAGCTCAAAAAGTAGTTTTGTTGACCCAACGCTCTCTAGGATTGAAAACAGATTGCTTGTTTTTGTATTAATTGTGGCTGTGTTGATCCTTGCGCTACTTGGATTTGTTTTTTGGAAGGTACGTGTGATTGCTGCAACAGGCTCAGAGACTGTTCAAAATGTAATGACAACGATAAAGTCTTTAGAAAAAGTTTTAGAGAAGATTCAAGTAGAGAAGTAGAAAAGATGTACCTCGTAATGAGGTACAAAAGAAGAGAAACCTTACAGGTCACCCTCGTGCTTAGCAAGATACTCAGCAACACCTTCAGTGTCAGCCTTCATACCTTCGTCACCTTTGTTCCAACCCGCAGCACATACTTCACCGTGCTCGTTAGTAAATAGCATAGCATCTACCATACGGATCATCTCATCAATGTTACGACCAAGTGGAAGGTCGTTGATCACTGCGTGACGTACTGTACCATCTTTGTCGATCAAAAATGATCCACGTAGTGCAACACCACCATCAAGAAGAACATCGTAAGCTTTAGCGATCTCTTTTGTAAGGTCAGCTACAAGTGGGTATTTGATCTGGCCAATTCCACCTTTGTTTACTGGTGTCTCTTTCCATGCGAAGTGAGAGAACTGAGAGTCAACAGAAACACCGATAAGGTTGATACCACGATCGTGAAATTCTGCAAGACGGTGGTCAAATGCAATGATCTCTGAAGGACATACAAATGTAAAGTCTAGTGGGTAGAAGAAAAGTACTGTACCGTTTTCACCGAAGTTTTCGTATAGGTTGAAATCTTCAACGATTTGGTTGTTTCCAAGAACTGTTGTTGCTGTAAAGTCTGGTGCTTTGTTTGTTACTAACATGTATGTAGTCTCCGTGTTTAATTTTTTGTTGTGTGAATTTTAGCAAAATAATATAAATAAATATACCCACTTCAAAACAAGTCAAAAAGTTTAACTTCAATTCAGCTATAATCGCAAACTTTCATTTTATAGCACCTGACAGGCAGGGTTAGAGTGGGGGATTTAACTAGTGTTTTTACCATAGTTACGAAGTAGCTAGGTGAAGACGCTAATTACAATAAAGGAAATCGATGACTAAAGAGTATATATTTACTTCAGAGTCTGTAACAGAAGGGCATCCTGACAAGATGGCTGATCAGATTAGCGATGCTATTCTGGATGACATTATTGCTAAAGATCCTAAAGCACGCGTGGCGTGTGAGACTATGGTCTCAAATGGTTTTTGTGTAATTGCAGGCGAATTGAAAACAACGGCGTACACGCCAATGCAAGAGATTGCACGTAAGGTGATCCAAGAGATCGGTTATACAGATGCTAATTATGGTTTCGACTATAAGGCAGCAGCAGTACTTAACGGTATTGGTGAGCAGTCCGCGGACATCAACCAAGGTGTTGATCAGGCAGATGGTGAGATCGGTGCAGGAGACCAGGGACTTATGTTCGGGTACGCTTGTAAAGAGACACCAGAGCTTATGCCTCTGCCTATCCACATCTCTCACCGCTTGACAGAGCGTTTGGCATTTGTACGTAAAGAGGGAATCATCCCTTACCTACGTCCAGATGGTAAAGCACAGGTCTCTGTGAAGTATGTTGATGGTAAACCTGTCTCTGTAGACACTGTGGTTGTCTCAACACAACACCATGATGATGTAGACCAGGCACAGCTTCGCGAAGATGTGATCAACGAGGTCATCAAAGTAGCGATCGCTGCTGACCTGTTAACAGATGACACCATCTATCACATTAACCCAACAGGTAACTTTGTGATCGGTGGTCCACAAGGTGATGCAGGTCTTACAGGTCGTAAGATCATCGTTGACACTTATGGTGGTTCTTGCCCACACGGTGGTGGTGCTTTCTCAGGGAAAGACCCAACCAAGGTGGACCGTTCTGCTGCTTACGCTGCAAGACACGTCGCTAAAAACTTGGTAGCTGCAGGCGCTTGTGAGCGTGTTACTGTTCAAGTCGCTTACGCTATTGGTGTGGTTCAGCCTGTCTCTATCATGGTAAATACCCATGAGACAGGTGTGGTATCTGACGAGAAGATCGAAGCATGTATCTCTGAGTTGTTTGACCTTTCACCAAAAGGTATCATTGATTCTCTAGACTTACTACGTCCTATCTACCGCAAGACAGCAGCATACGGACACTTTGGTCGCGAAGACCAAGATTTTAGCTGGGAGAAAAAAGATCGCGTTGAAGATATCAAAGCATTTTTAAATCTCTAAAACATCTCTATCATATGACAAAGCGCTGCTTTGTCATGAATCCTACACCTTTTTCATAATTGAACACCCCTTCTCTTTTTTTATCTAATCTTTAAAAGTTCTCTAATATGTCATAATCCGAGTTGTATTAGTTAATCGTTGGAGAGTAGATGGGGTATAAAGTTTTAAGAGTCTTAGGTCTGCTACTTTTAGGTCTGGTCATGTTTGTTAGTGGTGTTTGGGGCACATTGGCCCTTTACTATGCCGGACCTACCAATGAACTGCTGCGTTACACTCTGGTAGCAGGTTTTGGTCTGGTGGCTTTGGCATCATTGGCAGCGCTTGTTTTTCAAGGTTTCCGATGGCCTGTTTTTGGATTTTATGTACTCCAGCTTCTCATAGTACTGATTTGGTTTAAGATGATTACACCCTCTAATAACAGAATATGGCAAGAAGATGTGGCCCTTTTACCTTATGTTACCCAAGACAAAAACCTATTTACCTTCCATAATGTGCGTAACAACAGCTACCGAAGTGAAACGGACTACATCCCTGCTTATTATGATAAGACTTATGACATTGATAAACTTGTTGGAGTGGACATTATTGCTGTTTATTGGATGGGTCCAGCGGTTGCCCATGTCTTTGTCAGTTTTGGCTTTTCTGATGGTGAACATTTGGCAGTTTCCATAGAGACCCGTAAAGAGAAGGGCGAAGCCTACTCGACACTTAAAGGTTTTTTTCGTCAGTACGAGCTCTATTATGCCGTTGCTGACGAGAGAGACGTCATAGGTCTGCGTACCAACTACCGTTTTGACCCGGTAGAAGATGTCTACATCTATCCTATGCACGGAAGCCTTGCAGATGCCCGCAGTCTTTTCTTGAACTATGTCGAGCAGATCAACAAGCTCAAAGAGCAGGCTGAGTTTTATAACACGCTGACCACGAACTGTACTACCAACATCTGGCTCAATGCTACGGCTGATGGCAGCATAAACGATATTCCTTTTAACTGGAAGATCCTGATCAGTGGCTATGTTCCGCAATATCTCTATGAACAGGGGCGTCTTGAGACACACGGTCTCTCTTTTGATGCATTGAGAGAGCAGGCCCATGTCAATGAGAGAGCCAAAAGATGCGGGATCGTTGAGGATTTCTCGAGCTGTATCCGACAAGAGTCACCGCAAAAGCACTAAAGCAAGCTGATAAGATGTAACCCTCATCACAGACTGCTCACACTTAAAAAGCTATACTCTTTTAAATCACTGCTTTTAGGAGTTAACATGCATCTCATCAAATCTTACAAAGAATTTTCACGTCTTAGTGAATACACCCACTCTCTTTCTCTTCTGCTCGCCCGTATAGCTGTGGCCTACGGCTTTTATGAACCGGCCATGATGAAGTGGAATGACATTCATTCTGTAGCCGAGTGGTTTGGTGCTATGGGTATTCCCTTTCCTCTGCTCAATGCTTATATGGCAGCAACGACTGAGACAGTAGGTGTTGTTTTTCTGATTCTAGGTCTTCTTACCAGACTTATTTCTTTGCCTCTTATCATCATTATGGTTGTGGCTATTGTCACTGTGCACCTCTCTAATGGCTTTAGTGCGGGGTCTAATGGCTTTGAAATCCCTCTTTACTACATGCTTTTTTTGTTTATCTTTTTGTCTCAAGGTGCAGGCAGGTTTTCTCTGGATCATCTTATTTTTGATAAAAAAAGTTAAGGCATTGTTATGGAAGCACTTATAAACTTTTCACAGCGTATTGGGGATTATCACTTCCCCATCTTAATGTTTTTGCTACAGGCATTTCTCATTCTCTTTATCATTATCTCTATTATGCTTTTAATTTATGACAGATACATTCAACGAGAGAACCAACTGCTTATAAACTATCCGCTTATTGGTCGTATGCGTTATTTGCTCTATGCTTTACGAGATCCTATGCGTCAGTACTTTGGTGATGAGAAATTTTATGAATCTTTTGACAAGGTGAAGTGGGTTTATGATGCAGCAGAGAGACGTTCTGCCTACGCCTCGTTTTCGCCGGGTCAACCTCAAAAGAGTGCAAGACTGAGTATTAAAAATGCCAACTGTGTACTCAACACAACGGATGTAAGTGATGACTTCAGTGTGGTCTTTGGCGAAAATGCCAAAAAGCCTTTTAAAACCCGTTCGGTCTTTGGCCGGAGTGCCATGAGTGATGGTGCCATTTCTCCAGAGGGGACCCGTGCTTTCAGCAAAGGTGCTTATCTTGGAAAGTTTCCTATCAACACAGGAGAGGGAAGTCTCACTTCCAACTTTTTGTACACACATAAATATTGTGCTCAAAACAAAGACTATATGGAAGTCTATGAAGGGACACTATTTGCTAAAAGTGTGTATAAAGTTTTAAAAGCAGTTATGAATCAGGCCATCAGTGAAAAAGTCTATCGCCATATGATCATTGACAGTGCAGATGCTGAGAGTTATCTGTTTGATCCGAGTGCAATGGTCTGTTACAGAGTAGACTGGAAAGCGCCACTTTCATCTTTTCCAGATGAGGTTCCTGAAGACATACCCGACATCATCTTTCAGATGGGAAGCGGGCTTTACGGAGTGCGCCATGCCGATGGCAGTTTCGATGAAGAGCGCTACAAAAAGACGATGGCTTTTGCTCGTATGACGGAGATTAAGATGGCTCAGGGTGCCAAGCAGACAGGCGGCAAGCTGTTAGCCTCCAAAGTGAGTGAAGCCATAGCTTATTATCGTGGGGTTGAACCCTACAAAGATCTCTTTTCGCCCAACCAGTTTCCTTTCGCTCATAACCTTGAGGAGTTATTTGACTTTATGGGCCGTTTGAAAGCACTTTCAGAGAAACCGGTAGGTGTGAAGATCGTTATCTCTTCTCAGGAGGGATTTGATGAGTACGCCAACCTCATAAAAGCGCGTGTTGATGCAGGTTCCAATGCTTATCCGGACTATATAACGGTAGATGGCGGCGAGGGTGGAAGCGGTGCTGCCCCTCTTGAGATGATGATGACAGTGGGAATGACCATCGCTAAAGCATTGCACATAGTTGACAGTACTTTAAGACGTGTGGGGGTGAGAGAACAAGTCAAGATAATCGCCAGTGAGAAGGTATTAACACCTGATGATGCCATCGTCCTCTTTGGTATCGGGGCTGACTATGTGGCCATCGCCAGAGCCTTTATGATGAGTGCAGGATGCATCCGTGCGAGAGAGTGCTCGGGTGCTCATGGTCGTGCTTGTCCTGTTGGACTTGCGACACAGGACAAAGGAAAACGTGCCTCGTTCTTGGTTGAGAAAAAAGCTAAAAATGTGGCCTCATATCATGGACAACTCATCTACGGCATACGTAATCTTCTTGCCATTATGGGAGTAGACCATATTAGTAAGCTCAACAAAAAAAATCTGATATTTAAAGACCATACCGGCAAGACCTATATGGATGTTGATCAGTACTTTAAAGAGGCTATTGTTTAAGCGCTTTGATGACTTTACCAACATCACCCAGACAGCATCCACCGCTAGGATTGAGGGTCTCACATGAACAGCCAGGGTCATCCATCTTTGCCTTGATATCTTCGAGCGCCACAGTTTCACCGGTTGCCTCTAATTCGGCTTGGATCTTCTCTTTAGTCCACTCAAAACAGTAACAGACGGTCGCAGGTGTTACTCCCTCTTTAAGTCCGACAACAACTGTGACATCTTCTTGGGTCAAAACTGTTTCATCTCTGAAATAGACAGTTTTACATGTTGGTGTCTTGCAGTAGTAAAAACCATCGAGACAGTCTAGCTTTTCTTTAGCTTCATCACTCAAAAGACTTTCAAGAGTAAGCTCCAAAACACCTTTGGCCTTTTCACCACAACTGGGGCAAGCTGCTTTGCCTTTAGGCTTAGGTGTACAACAATCACCCCCTTCAACTGAACAACTTTCTGTGTTCTCTTCTTTAACAGGTTTAAAACTAAACATGATATCTCCTTGTATTTAACTTCCGCATTTTCCGGCGCCGCATTTACCCGCACCGCACTTGCCGCCGCCACACTTGCCGGCACTGTCTGTTTTTAAAGTTTTAAGCTCGCTATTGTGAGCTTTGACTTTAATATTTGTCACGTCATGATGACCATTGGCATCTTCATAGCCAACTGGTTGATAGCCTGTGGTACCAATGGCCTGCATAATAGTCTGGATATCAGTTTTGGTCTTGTCGTACTCAACAACAGCATTTTTTGCTTCGGTAGAGGCTTTGACACTGATAACACCCTCGATATCATAAGAGACTTTTTCGACTGTCGCTTCACTGGCCGCGCAGGTCATCCCGTCGATGTCGACCAGACTCTTGAGGACATCCTCCTGTTTGACAACGGCTGTCGGCGCTCTGTCACTTTTGATGAACGCATCGCCCCAGTAGGGAAACGAGAGCATCACGACAGAAAAGAGGGTGACGAGTCCCAAAAAGGTCTTGGTGTACCAGAAAGAGACATGGCCCTCCTCGTCAGGATCGCAGGCACACTCTATGCCCTGTTTTACAGGTTTTAACTTGTCCCACCAGGCATAGGCCAATACAATGACCGTTAATGCGATGAGGTAGGGACGCAACGGTTCCATCCACGAAAAGCTCGAGGCCATACCTGTCGAACCAGCCAGCACGGGGGTGATACAGCAGAGTGATGCTGCGATAGCAGCAGTAACACCCGTAATCAGTTTTTTATCAATTATGATCTATCCTTTAGCATCTGCTCAAGCATCGCTTTTTTGGCAGGGTTGATAGAGTAGAAGATGGTCATGCCTTCACGTTTGTTGACCAAGAGGCCACCATCTTTTAGCTTGCGAAGGTGCTGTGATATGGGAGACTGGTTCATCTCTAGAACATCACCCAAATCACAGACACACATACGTTCAAACTCTAAAAATAGGGTCATGATTTTGAGACGGACTTCGTTGCCTAACAGTGAAAAGGTCTTGGCCTGTTCAGAGATTATTATCTCTTTTAAATCAAGAGATCTTTTTGCCTCTTCTATAAGATCTGTATCTACATCAATGCGACAACAACCTGTATCATTCATCTTCTACTCCTTTTATAAGTATATTAGTATATTCTAATATAGATGTTGTATCGCTTTGGAGATTAGTGAAATATTGGAAGAGATGTTTAAGCCTTAGTGCTATATTTCGCGTATGGCTTTTAATTTGTTGAGGGCGATTAGACCTAAGACGAGTGAGAGCACGAGATTGATGCCTATGAGTATCATATCACTTGTGGTGGGCATGATCATAATGTCCTTGCCTAAGTTATGGTCGCTGTAGAGGTTTAAGAGATCAAAGATGGTATCTATGATCCAGTAGGCGATGTATACAAAGATGTTGTAGTAGATGAAGTCCATTAATTTGCGCATGCTATTTCTTGTTGGGGTTTTTAGAAATGATACTCTTTGATGGTGTCTGTAGGGTAAATGGTGTTTTGCTCTTTGTCCTTTCTGTGGAGGAATCCACTTCTTTTGCTCTGTCATTCTGAACTTGATTCAGAATCTACTCCTTGCCCGTCATCCCTGAGAAGGCAGGGATCCACGAGTTCTTGGGTTCTAACACTCTTTTTCTTTTTTAAGTTTGATCCTGTTCTTCAGTTCCTTTAATCTTTATAACTTAATCTTGCCACTCTTTTCTTTTTTTAACTCAGCAAAAAAAGAAACAAAAAAACTGACTCTAGCGAGCTTTAGGGTCGGTAGCTACCGACTACCCTCTCTCCACTCTCTTTTTACCTAAAAACGACAAATTCGCGTTGCTCAAACAGTGCCGTTTTCTTAACGGTAAAAAGAAAGTTCCGTTCGGCCTTGCAGATGCTAGAGAGAAAGAGCAAGCGGTGACGCATTGATTAATGTGAAAGCTCGCCGCTTTCATCCCAATTAGAACAAACTCTCAGCAGAAATAGCTGGATCTGCAGCAATATAAAGGACGATACACGTATTACTTCAGATTGAAAGCTTTTTACTCTTAACAACAGCGTCTCTCTCTTTTTCCTAAAAACTATCTCTCTGACGCGACAGAGAGAAAAAGTTTAGTTGGCCACAGTTGAATTTACAAGGTAGTAGCTAAACAAGAAAAGTACAAGTTAGGCAATAGAATGAAGTCAAGATGATCTGGCAGTTATTGTCGTCACTCCTGGGTAGGAGTCCACAAGGCTAAAACTTCTAACAAGTACGAGTTCATGGATTCCTCGCATACAGAGGACAGCTACGGAGGTTATAAAGATATGTCAGTAAATGTAAAAAGGTTTACTGCTTTAGAGACCCCTCAATCCCCTTCTTGACAACCAAAAAGTCCTTACTATAAACAAAACAGCTCCCCACCTTGCAAGCCAAAAAGAGACCACTGCTGTCGGGTTTGGTAAGGAGGTAAGGATAACGTATCTGCCTGATCTCTTTTTGATAGTGCTCTAAAACCTTACGGCTGTTCTTTAACAGCACCACCCCAAACTTCTGCATCAAAAGTGCTTTCACAGAAGCAGGTGCAAAGGTGACATCCTGCAGGATCTCCTGTCGGCGTTTCTGCAGGGAAGTCTGTGCTAGTTCCTGCAGAGAGAGAGACTCGGTGAGGGCGGCCATCTTCAGTAGGTCCTGCATCATAGTGGCGTAGGCACTGGTGTAGTACTTGTCTCGCAGGGGTGATTCTACACAATGTGTGGTTTCAGAGAGGTACCAATGCCCATCTTTGTAAAAATGTTTTGTTGCCTTTTTTGTCAAATCAGTCGCCAGTTTAAGGTAGTGCTTGTCATAGGTGATCTCGTAAAGGTCGATGAGTGCTTTGATGCTGAAGGCATAATCCTCAAGTAGAGCAGCTTGTGTTGGGACAGCGCCTTTTAGACTGTAGTGGTAGAGCACCTTGTCTCTGTATAAAAGAGAGAAGACCGCTTTGAAGTGTTGGAGCGCCTTCTTTTTATACGCGACATCGATTTCTGATGCCTTGGCATAGGCAGAGACCATCATCATGTTCCATGCCGTAATGAGCTTCTGGTCCACAAAAGGGTAGTCGCGTTTCTTCTGGATCTTTTGCAGTCTCTCTCTAAAGCGCGTATACCCCTTTGGCCGTTGGTCGCTGTAAAAATTGAGATGTACCTTACCCTCAAAATTCCCTGCCTTTGAAAGGTCTAATGCCTCCAGCAGCTCTGCATCGTTTTGTGCTGCCTTTTTGACTTCGGCGAGGCTGAAGGTAAAGTAGCCACCCTCTTCATGATGACTGTCTGCATCGGATGCACTGAAAAAGAGACCGTGGTAACCAAAACGCTTTTGTGTCATCTCTAAAGTCTCTGTGACGACCTCTTTAAAAAGAGGCTCCTTAGTCAGTTGATAGGCCTTGACATAGAGTGGTACAAGTTCGGCTTGGTTGTAGAGCATCTTCTCAAAATGTGGGATCTCCCATGCACCATCCGTACTGTAGCGAAAGAAGCCGCCGCCGACATGGTCATAAAGTCCTCGCATGGCCATGGCTCTTAACATGTCGATAGCCATCGCTTCAGCCTCTTCTTCTCCAAAGAGAGAGAGGTCGAAAAGCAGGTCGATCTTTCCTGCTTCAGGAAACTTTGGAGCTGTGTTAAAGCCATAAAAAAGGTCATCGTACTGTTTGAGGAGGGATTTAAACAGTTTCGTGGGCTGGAGTTGTTGGTGATTGTACGTCGGTGTGCTGAGTGATTGTGCTGTAATGAATGCTATCGCTTCTTTTATCTCCTGGGGCTCTTTTTTGTAAAGTGTAGCATAGGTAGGTAAAAGTGTGTCGAGACCATCTTGGTGTTGGGTAGCGTGTGGCGGTAAATAACCTGCGATGTAAAACGGCTTTTTATCTTCAGTCAGCAAGATGGTCAGTGGCCAGCCGCCCGAGCGGTGTTTTACTTTTAAAAAGAGCTGTTGGTAGTAGGCATCGATATGGCTTAGCTCCTCTTTATCGACCTTGATAGCAATGTAGTCTCTGTTGATCGCCGAAGCAATGCTTTTGTCTTCAAAAGATTCATGAGCCATGACATGACACCAGTGGCAGGTGGAGTAACCTATGGAGAGGAAGATGGGTTTGTGCTCTTTTTTCGCTTTTGTAAAAGAGGCTTTGTCCCATGCCAACCAATTGACAGGATTGTCTTTGTGTTGTAGCAGATAAGGAGAATGCTCTCTATATAAAAGATTATTCGGATTTTGGGCCAGTAAGATAAGTGGTAGTAATAACAACAAAAGTTTCATAGCACTATTATAGACTAAGCTAATAAAATAAGACAAATAAACTCCTCTTTAGCTAACTGATAACCCCTCTCAAAACCCCATGAATAGGGAGCCTTTTCCAATATGTTACATTTTGAACATTGCTGAAAAGTTAGGCAAGAATTTTAGAAATAATTAACGTACTTGTGTTATAGTTACCCAAATTACTTTAGGAGACTGACAATGGCAGTATTTATTAATGACACATGTATCAATTGTGGCGCTTGTATCGACGAGTGTCCAGTAGAAGCGATCGTAGACGAGGACGATAATCCAACGGGTGAGGAACTTTACTACGTTTATCCAGACAAATGTGTAGAGTGTGTTGATCATCACGATGAGCCTGCTTGTGCAACTGCATGTCCAACTGAGGGTTGTATCACTTGGGATCACAAATTCGCTGGTGAAGACAAAGCATTCTTTAACGGTCCTAACTATGTAGATGGTAAAGACTTTGTACTTGAAGATCCAGATGCTGAGATGCCTTTCCGTGAAGACGTTTCTGATGACGCTCGTAATAACCGCGAGAACATCGTAGACTAAGTCTACTTGTATCGGCTTTTGCCGATACCTTTTTACTCTTTTTTCCCACCACTTTTTTCATATATTTTTTTTTAAACTAAAACACAACAACTCTTCGGTATAATCCCATTCTAAATTTTCATATTTGCAGGAGTTCTTCATGGAACGTACACTATCAATAATCAAGCCAGACGCAGTTGCTAAAGGTGTGATCGGTAAGATCCTTTCTCGTTTTGAGGACAATGGTCTTCGTATCGCAGCTACTAAAAAACTGCAACTTTCTCAGCAAGATGCTGAAGCATTCTATGCCGTTCATGCTGAGCGTCCTTTTTTCAAGGATCTTGTTGAGTTCATGATCTCTGGTCCTGTTGTTGTAACAGTTCTTGAAGGTGAGTCTGCAATGCAAAAAAACCGTGACCTAATGGGCGCAACTAACCCTGCAGAAGCAGAAGCTGGTACAATTCGTGCTGATTTTGCTGAGAGCATCGATGCTAACGCTGTTCACGGTTCTGACTCTGTTGAAAATGCAGCAGTAGAGATCGCTTTCTTCTTTGCTGAGAGAGAAATCGCGTAATTTCGGATGAACATACCGTTCAGACGTATTACTTCAACACCTACTGAGTTTAAAGTTGACGCAGAAGGTGTCACGCTAGAAGGTGAAGTTGTCTTCACTGAGCGTAACTTAGCGCTACTAAAAGCAGTGCTAAGTGGTGAGGTTAATCTCACTTGTGACATTTGTGCGGAAGATTTCGCTACAATGTTAAACGAAAAAATAGAGCTACTCATCTCAAACGGCATTTATA
>WGDB01000101.1 GCA_015493495.1 Helicobacteraceae bacterium
CAATTCCCATCACTTATTTCAGAAGAGGGACATTGGGGAGTTGAGTACAACCACGGTACCAAGTACTGGCGTTCAGTTACTTACGGTGAAGACACACTTGCAGGTTCTAAGTTAGCTGCACGTGGTGATGCGTATGAAGCATACTTCACTGAGCCGTTGATCGATGATATTTTTAGCTTCCAGCTTCGCTATACGTACATTGACTATAAGTATGCAGGAAGTAATGGTTTCTTCGGAAGTACAACAGGAACACCTACACTTATCTCTGACTTGACACCACAAACAGGAAGTACTGTCACTGTAGATACAGCACAAGACATCCGCGCTTACTTACGCTACCGTTTCTAAGTACCATCTGTCGGGAACTTTCCCGATAGTTATTTCTTCACTTCTATAAAAATAGGATTCCTCAAGGCTAAATATTCACAATACTTCGATAACTCCGAAGGTCACTCTAAAAACTCCCATACTGACACTATAGATTTACATCTTATTCAAGCTAGAGTAGTTATAAATTAAGAGTACTCCTCTTCGTCTAAAAAAAGCTTACCGTAAAAGCTACCGTTTATCTGGGTGTTCTCTATGAGGTACTGTCTAAACTTTTGATACAACGCACTGTCTACCGGAGGCTGTTCAGACCAGAAGGTGTCGAGTCCACTTGCCGGCAGAGTGAGTCCCTCGACATCATATATGGCATTGCCCATAGTAAGAGTCGGTGTTTTATGATAGAGCGAAGAGAGTCCCACCGTACTGTTGATAGTCACGGTCCCACGGGCATGTTTCAACAGTGTCGGTAGATGCACGTCATGCAGCACCTTAACACGAGTCGCGACTCCGACTGACTTAGCCTCAGCCATAATAAAGTCCGTGTAATCTTTACGACCACGATCGACAGGGTGATGTTTAAAGACCAACATATGGTGCGCATCTGCATATTCTCCAAATGAGCGTAAAACATCGATAATAAAAGTCTCAACAGAACGATAGATAGAGTGTTGAAGGATCTGAAAGTCTTTATGGGTCTGCAAGGGGACAAAAAAGTATTTTTTACGCCATGACCCTTTAACCATATCTACAATACCACGTTCCTGAAACTTATACCGATACTTACGTACGGCACTGCGCAACAGCAGATATAGCTCTTTTTTTGAGTCAAATGAACGATGGTGGACATAATGAGGATAGCGCCAAGAGAAAAAATCACCCAACAGATAGTAGATAATAGCACTGTATCCCATCTTCATGCCAGAAGTCTCTGTATTTTGAGGATGAAGAAGCTCTTTGGGTTTTAAGTCCCTATAAAATACTGGATCTCGAGAAAGAAGGCTATAGTCATTGACACCATAACGCTCCATCGTAATATAGTCAGGCCGTATATAGCCCTCTTCAAAGACAAAGACCTCTATACCACTGTTTTTAGCAGCGTAAATAGCAGTAGACTGATAGTAACGACAGTCTCCAAACAAAAAGATCATCTCGATCTGATATTCTTGTAAAAACAGCGCAATAAACTCAGGCCAATCGTCAGGTGTACCTCTGTAGGGTGTATAAGCCTGCTTGGCTGAAAAAAAGTAGTCACCTACATTAAAACCAATACGAAAGGTCTGCGCACCCGCTGCTGAAAACCGTCTCTCAAGTTGCGCAAAAAATGCACCCATAGGCCCTTGAAGAAAAAGAATGTTTTTACCGCGAATGCTCCTAATTTTATTTAAGTTCATATAGATAGAATTATAACGAGGATTGCCTCGATTTGAGATAGAACATAAGAGAGAGTGAGGTGACATGAACAAATTATTTACTTTTGCCCTTTCTCTCCTGTTATCAACATCTATCTACGCTGAAGGTTTTGTGGAAACCATCAACACCGGTAGCGACAAAGCCGCTAAGTTCACCCTCATCTCGGAGGATCCCTTGGTCGGCGGTGCAGTTGACACCGCCCTGGTCACATGCGGTATAGCACTGTGGGGATTTACACAGTGGAAATGGGGGACAGAGAAGTTTCATTTTCACAGTGAAGGGTGGTTTGAACAAGAGAGCAAAACAGGAGGTTCTGACAAAACAGGCCACTTCTACATGACCTACCTGCTCTCCCGTATCGTCGCCTCACGTATGCAAGACCGTGGAGTAGGTCTAAAGTGGGCCTCTTTTTGGGGTTCACTCTCCAGTCTCACTTCTATGACCCTCTTAGAGATCGGTGACGGTACAAGTCCTTACGGCTTTTCTAAAGAGGACTTTATCGCGGACTCCGTTGGTGCCGCTATGGCCTTTTTAGTGCGGGCATACCCCAAAGTCGATGAGTTCGTTGACGTCCGTTTCGAGTACTGGCCCTCAGGTAGTTCGGAAGGTCGTACAGACTTTACCACCGACTACTCCAGCATGCGTCATCTCGTCGCACTTAAACTGCTCGGCTTTGACGCACTAAAACGCACACCGCTCTCTCTAGTAGAATTTCAAGTGGGTTATTACTCCAGAGGTTTTCGCTCTTATGACACTGTGCAAGAGAGCCAACACCTTTACGTCGGTATAGGTATCTCCCTAGCAGACCTTGCTCGTCGCAGTGAGATCAACATCTTAAAAAACACCTTCGAATTCTACCAGCCCGGCCATACTTATATAGAGACCGATATCTGGAGCCGATCAGAGTAAAAACACCCTATTTCAACAGTCGTAAAAGTAACTGCCCTTTACGACTGACAAAATTCCGTATTTTAATTTTGTTGCGATGAGCCCAAGAAGCCCCCATCTTGAAGCGTTCTTCCTCTAAACCAGCCAAGATCTCTTCCACCTCACAGATATCAAGAGTTTTAGGATCTAGGTAGCGAGGATAGAGCAGTAGCGTTGCAGCAGAGAGGGCATTCACACTTAAAGTACGTTGTCGACGGGTACAGACCATAGCATCTTCACTCAAGCCCCACCCTGCATAAAATGGCAACCCATAAGTATAGACCTTAATACCTCGTATGATCGCCTCAAAGCCAACCAAAGAGGTCAAGGTGTGTACCTCATCACAAAGCGTCAGAACACTGTCTAGACTTACCTCAGTTACAACACGGTCACAGTACCTCAAAGCTTCTTCTTCTCTTATATGTCCAACTCTATTACCCGCAAGTACATCGGGGTGGGGTTTATAGATGACATAAGCATCTGGAGCATTTTGTCTTGCTCTTTTCAGAAGCTCTAAGTTTGTCATACTGTTGGCACCCAGGCGTATAGAGGCGTCATCTTCCACCTGTCCTGGCACTAAAACGATCTTTTGGGCCTTAGGCAGGTCAAGAAGAACATTATCATAGTTATTATACTTGGACAACTTCTTCGAGATTATCTGCGCACACAGCTTCTCCGCACGATCCAACTCCACCTCAGTAAACTCATGGTGATTAAGCAAGTACTCCAAATCACTTTCACAAGAGGGATCAAAATAGATCCCTCGGCTATCTACAACTAAAGAGTAAGGTTGTGTCAGGTCAGACCCCAACCCTACAGAACGGAGAAACCCATCTTCCACGCGATATATCAGTATGCCATGTTCGTTTGCATAGCGTTCCACTTCATCAAAAGGCTTTTTTCCCCATATATATATAACACTCTCACTATTCAGTCCTTGGTGCACTGCTTTTTTTAAATAGCTTTGAGAGAAAAGAGGATTAATAAAGTGAAAGGTATGAACCTCTTTTAAAAAAGGTTTTATAAAAGGGTGTTTCCAAGTAGAAAATCCAAATAGAAAAGTTTTTGGCACAACTATTTCCATAATATCATTTTAGTAACCAAGCCTAGTGTATCGCATCACTTTTAATAATCCTTATTTATCACTTCGGTACATTATGTTTTAGAACTATTATAGCACACCCTTTATCTAGATTATTGATCTTCAATAGTGAAATCAACATACCCCGTTTGTGGTTGTACAGTTATGACAGACTTACGCGTCTGATGATACAACGATATTTTACAAATATTTTTAAGAAGATCATCAACCTTACTCAAGCTTGCATGAGGCCGTCCCTGCTCATCAAAAGCTAACATCTTGTTATTACCGCAACTGCTGTTAAGTTGTATGTCACTGATCCCAAAATAACTTTCCAAATACATAAAACTGTTGTCCCCACGCTCTTTTTCACAGTTGGTATTAGAGTAGAGGTATTCTTGGGTCGAGGGGTCATGAGCAGACTCAGTACGGTCATAGTTATGATTGAAATCTATATTACTTGAGATGAGATAACAGTTGTTACTTCTAAAACTAATACGCCACATCGACTTAAACCATAAAGGCTTTTCAGCATCATAACGATCATCCGACATCGCCAACTGTTGTGTATACTTAAGATGACGTACTACTTGCAATGTTGCATCGAGCAGTGGATCCGTAGAAAGATTGGGAATCATTGTTCCAGCTAAAATACCCACCGTAACAACCACAACTATAAATTCTAAAAGCGTAAAAGAATATCTCATACTACACACCTTCTCGTAGGATGAGATATTTTAGTTTAAAAACTATAAATAACACATTAAGTTATATTAAATTATGTAAAGCTCTAAGTAGTACTTTTTCATGCCTTTTAAGGATCATACGTCTATGATCTTAAACTTTCTACTTTATCATTATCGAAAATAGTGAGATACTAGTACCTCAAGACTATCGCAGCGCCAACCGCGATCTGATAAATAATCTGGGTAATATCTTTAACAGCTTGGAGGTACTTCGTGTCTACTTCACCTAAAACTAGAATAGAATCTCCGGGTTGGATCACCACTTCTGAGTTGAACCAGTCATCTGCATCATAGGCAGTGACCGCTCCATTTCTGTGAATAATAAGAACATTGTCTTCGTCTGCTCTAAAGCCAAAACCTCCACAAGAGTTAATGTAATCGTCAAAAGAGAGACTTTCCACATAGGTCTGTGCGCCGGGAAGTTGTACCTCACCCTGAACTACGACCATATGACTTTTCTTAGGGATGTATATAGTGTCTTCGTTTTCCAAGATGACTTGCGAAAGGTTGGTGTCTTTGTTGATAACCACTTGACCTTTAGGCTCTACTTTTTTAGCACGTTCTATGAAATTCATTACCAAAGCGGCCTCTTGTTTACGAATTACTGCTTCTTCAGTAGTGATAGAAGGTGCTGTGAGTGTTTTAGCCTCCAAATCGTCGAGAGCAGCTAAAATAAGCTCTTTTTGCTGTTTGGCAACACTTGCTCTAAAAAGCTGAAAAGCTGTAGCCTCAGAGAGGTCAGACATAACAATGTCGTCAAACACCTCGCTAAGGGTTGTGCCCTTTGGCACTACCAAACGGTGAATATTGTTATGTTCACCCTCTATATTGATCGTGATGCTTTGTGCCTGATGATCTTGGACAAACTCCACACTTTCACCTGCATAGAGTTTAAGGTCTTCATTACCTTTGATCTTATAGATCTCTGAACTTAACTGGTTCTCTTTGGTCCAGCGGGTCACTAGGATGTTGGTCGAAGTCGGGTTGGAAAGCACTACTTTCTGCACCACGTCTAAAGTAGTGTATGGTGCTTTTAACTCATAACGATAAGGCCGCTTGACATCACCTGTTATCTCTAGGTATTCTCGTACACTCTCCACTACTACCACGTCTCCCATCTGAAACTGAAAGACCTGAAGATCACCCTTGAGTAAAAAGTTATAAAGATCGAGTGTTAGGATCTCTTTGTTTTCACGCAATATATGGATATTACGATAACTGCCCGTACTGGAGTCGATCCCTTTTGCCTTGTCGATAAACTGCAAAACGGAGTCAGAAGAGAGGCCCTCATAGAGACCTGGTTTGTTTACAGCCCCTGTCACAAAAACACTCACGGCCTGGTAAGAGGCAAGGTCTGCGTAGACAAAGACATTTGAACGGAACTCTTTTTTAATGGCAGTTTGAAGTTTTTTACTCAGTTCATCATTACGGGTACCCACAACTGCAAGTGTCCCTACTTTAGGGATAAAAATATTTCCTTGTGAGTCAACATTAAGCGGCGCATCCAACTCAAAAGCACCCCAAATCTTGACATTGATAGTGTCACCGATGTTGATACGGTAGTTTGGGTTGTAGCGGTACTGGTTGTTCGAGGCGAAGCTGCCGTTAAAAAGGTTATAACCAAAGACCTTTACCGAGTGGTCGACCTGAGAGCCGTTCACCTCACTGTTGCCTGCTTGTGAAACACTGCCGAGTTCTATGGCCCAAGAGGCTTGGGTAAAGATAAACAGTAACATAATTGATAATTTGACAAAGTGGTGCATTTTTTTCCTTCTACTCTTTGTGGTCTCTGATGATGGCTGCTAACATGGTAAAGATGCCATACAACAAGAAAAAGACGATGATAATAGTGATCATGGTCTTGGGTTTGTTAGGGTAAGTGTAGCCCTCTGGCAGGTTTGGTTCTGAGACGATACTAAGTGTTTTGGCCTCTTTGGCGACATCGATCTTCGTGCTTTCTAACTGCAACAATGTACTTTTATAGATCTCCGTCTCAAACTCCACGGCCATCTTCAGTTTTCCATACTCTACTAAAGTCTTGTTGAGGCGGTTGTTTTCATTACCACTCAGCGCTTTGCGTTTTTTTGCAATAGAACGTTTAATACTTCTGATCTCGCCTTTGACCTTTTTGATCTCATAATTGTTTTCATTCAGATAGCCTCTGAGGTTCGCAAGCTCAATGTTCTTTTCCGTCAAGGTACCTTCTAGTGTCGCGATAATGGTACTGCTAGATGCTGCGGCATTGTTGGGGTCTAAAAGCATATGTTTGTTTTGGTAGGCCTCTAGAGCTTGGGTGGCTTGTTCTAACTTCTCTTTTTGTTTTGTGAACTCTTCCTCAATAAAACGCAGACGTTTTTCAGCATTACGGTGGTTGAAGACGTTGAGCTGGGTCTCTACCTGAGCCATCATAAACTTTAAGATGGCCTGTGCCGTCTTAGGGTCCGTATGCGCATAGGCAATATGTAATATACCTGAGACTTCATCATACTCTATATGCAGACGAGAACGGTAAAATTCTAAGTCTTCCTCTATCGTTGCATCTTTTGGCATCCGTTCTATAAAGTCCAAAGCATCACTACTATAATGTTCTCTCAAAGAAAACTGCTTGTCGATCAGTGTGAAAAAGTCTAAAGAACGAAGGTACTCCTCTAAGACTTTGGAGTCTTGAAGTTGAGAGTCCCCACCCATTCCCAGTAGTGAAAACTCAAGACCAGCGGCGGCAGGTGCCTTGTTGAGATCTTTAACAATAAGCGCACTTTCAGAGACATATAACTCTGATTTTATAAACATGAAGTAGATGGTTGTTAGAGTAAAAAGGGTTAAAAAGAGGGTACGAACGACCAAACGTGAAAAGCGTTTCTCCAGCCCCATATCAACAATAAAATCTTCTTTGATCCGTTTGTACTCTTTTTCAAGACGCTCTTGCATCCCGCTGAAACCATGTCTGCGCCACCTTGCATAAGATTTTTTAAAAGTCCTGTGCTCTTGGGTGGTGTCTTCTGCTTCGTGCCAATAAAGTTTAATGATCTTTTTTATCATGAGGGTTTGTTGATCTCCGTATAAGCAGTTATAGCATCTTTAATATCATCATAATAGTACACTTTGCCTTCATGTAAGAGTATGCCTGCATCACACAGTTCTTTTAAAACAGCCATTGCATGACTTACCAGTAAGATATTACAACGTTCAATTTTCTCTCGGAGTCTTGTTTTGGCTTTGTTTTGAAAATTGGCATCACCTACAGAGAGTGTCTCATCTATGATAAGGTAGTCAAAATCAAAATAGAGACTTAAACCAAAACTCAACCGTGACTTCATACCTGAAGAGTAGCTCTTTATGGGCTGATCAAAATAGGCACCGATCTCACTGAACTCTTGGACATAATCTATGGCTTTTTGGATCTCTCCGGGGCTTTTACCGTAAATACGACAGACAAACTTAACGTTTTGGCGACCTGTCATAGAACCCTGAAAGCCACCCGCCAAGCCCATAGGCCATGAAAAAGAGTTGTTAGAGTGGATAGACCCTTCACTTGGAAAGTCAATCCCTCCCAACATTCGTAAGAGTGTTGACTTTCCCGCACCATTTCGCCCTAAAATACCGAGGTTGACATCATCAGGTATGGTCAATGAGACATTTTCCAAAACATATTTACGTCCCTTGTCGGTAGGATAATATTTGCTCACATGGCGAAGTTCTATCATGTTGAAATAATCCTCTTCTCACTAGCTCTATAAAGATAAAGCCCTGCAAACAGGGGGATGAAGGTCCAAAAAAACATATAGGTATAGTCTACATACTCTGTAGTAAGTGTCGTAAAAAAGTTACCGTGGATCATCTCTATAAAGTGGACCAAAGGATTATAAAGAATGACCTCACGTAAAGCTTGAGGCAGAGACTCCACGGTGTACATCAAAGCTGAAATGAAGAGTAGCGGGGTCATAATAACCTGGACTATTTTTGCATAGTTTTCAAAAAAAGTAGCCATAACTGCACTAAATAATCCAAACCCAAATGCAAAGAGTACCAGCCAAGCCACTGCCAGTATAACCATACTGAAATCCTTGACAGCGATGTTAAACTCAAAATAGAGCCCTATACCAATAAAGGCCAATGTCGCCATGGTGCTGACAAGGATCTCGACCAGGACTCTGGAGACCAGGGTATCAAAAGGGCGTACTTGACGATAGTTAAAAAGAGCCGCGTTAGCAGAGAAGGCTCCCATAGCACCATTAACGATGTTTTTAAACATAAAAAAAGCTAAAAATCCACTAGCTAAAAAGACAGGAAAGTCTATACCTGGCATCGATTTCTCAGCAACAAGTGACTTTAATCCTGCAAAAATCAAAACCATAAGCATGGCATCAAAAAGTGCCCAGAAGTAGCCCCCTTTTTTAGTGCCAAAACGCGTCTGTATCTCCCGTAGAAAAAGTGCTGATACGACCGAACTGAAAATCTCAAATGATGAACGGTGCACTGCTTTCATAACGCTTTAGCCTTGAAGTTCAGCCAATTTCTTTTTGACCTCTTCTACATGAACTACCTCATAAGCCTCACCATCTTTTTTGCGTTTGACACGGACACGGACTTTCTCCCATGCAGCAGCGATCTCACCTTGTGGATTAATGATGTAAGTGGTACGAACGATGCCCATATACTCTTTGCCATAGTTCTTTTTCAGTTGCCAAACACCATACTCTTGCATCATCGAAGTATCTTCATCGCTTAATAGTGTGATACCCAAATCATGTTTGGCTATAAAGTTTTGATGTTTTTTAGCCGAATCAGCACTAACACCCAAAATGATGGCATTTAGACCTTCAAACTCTGGCATCTGCTCTGTAAAATCACAGGCCTCTGTAGTACAACCAGGGGTATTGTCTTTTGGATAAAAATACAATACAATCCATTTTCCTGCAAGATCACGTAGACAGATCTCAACCTCATCTTGATTGGGCAGACAAAATTCTGGTGCTTTGGTTCCAACTTCTAACATCAATATTTCCTTTATAATACGTCTGTCACTCCTGTGAAAACAGAAACAACAGCTCTTGGTTTATAATGACATTATATAGTACTTTTACGTTTAAACGCGACAATGACGTAAATAACTGCAATCAAAATCGCAATGCCAAATAAAAACAGACTCCCTTGAATCACCATACTATGAGAACCCTCTTCATTTGAACCAAAGAGATAACCTACCGCCAGCATAAAGCCAACCCAGATGATGTTTGCTGCGTAAGTGAAGGGGATAAAGTAACGAAAAGGCATATGAGAAAGCCCTGCGGGTAGGGAGACATACTGCCCAAGACCTGGTGTCAGCGGTGCAATAAAAACAGACACCTTTCCATGCACATTGAAAAACTGGGTCACTCTTTCTATAAAAGTCGCTTTGTTAGAGAGTATTTTTTTGATGATCAGTTTGGCAAAAAAATAGTTTATAAGTGCACCGCTCAAACTCCCCAGAGAGCCGCTTAAAAGTAAAAGTAGATAGTTCATCTGCCCCTGTGAAGCCAAATATCCTGCCGGTACCAGTACCAATTCACTCGGAACAGGAACAAAGGTTCCTACCATCACCATATAGAAGTATATGCCCAGATAGCCCAGCTGTTCTGTCAACACCAGTAAAAAACCGACTAAAGTCTCTAACATTTCAGAGTATTTTCATCCATCACACGACCTTTGAAGCACTCTTTAAAAAGTTGTGCTGCGATACCATTGCCTTTTTTGATCTCGTTTTTCTCTTCGTCAAGTATCGGTGTTGTTCCCAAGCCACAACTAGGCGACTTCGACTTCAATACAACAAGATCAGCATCTTTATGCGCATCGAGCATGAGTTGGGTTTGCAATTTTATAGCTGTAGTAAGCTCAACGCCGGTGTTATCAGTCATCACCTTGTATTGTTCATCAACCTTGATTACAGAAATACGTTCTCTTGGTGTCCCCATTACAGGGTCTTCCGGACAAAAAGGAATAATCTCGTAATCTTTCAACAGTTCCAGCAGCTTTTCATCTTTTTTAGTCGCTCCGTCATAACGAACAAGTTCACCCAAAAGACAAGCAGAAACAATCGCTTTTTTCTTTTTCATTGTGTTAACAGATCACCACAGACTTAATCTCTGTCATCTCTTCAATGGCAAACTTAGGACCTTCTCGTCCAACACCACTGAGCTTGACACCCCCATAAGGCTGGATGTCAAAACGCAGGGTTGGCATGTCATTAATAACGATACCTCCTGCCTCTAACTCATCGATAGCACGCTGTGTTAACGAAAGGTCGTTCGTGAAGATAGAGAACTGTAGACCATAAGGTGAATTGTTCATCCGTGGCGCTGCATCATCAAAGCCTTCTACTTTTACAAGAGAGACAATAGGGGCAAAGACCTCTTCACAAACGATTGCCATGTCATCCGTAACATCAGCCATGACAGTAGGATAGAACATCGTACCCTCACACTTTACTTCAGTGACCGCCCGAGCGCCCTCTTCTATAGCTGACTGTACCCAGCGTGTTGCACGTTCTGCAGACTCCTTGTCTATGAGTGGTCCCATAAACGTCTCATCTTCATAAGGAGACCCCACAACCAGTTTTTTGGTCTCTGCTGCCATCTTCTCGGCAAACTCATCATAAACTGCTGCATCTACATAGATACGCTGTAGAGATATACAGACCTGACCAGAGTTGACAAAGGCACCTAAGGCACAGCGGTTGGCCGCAAGGTCAAGGTCGGCACTCTTGTCGATGAACGTCGCGGCATTACCACCAAGCTCCAGACTTACTTTTTTAATACCTGCAGATTTGGTGATAATATTTCCTACTGGTACCGAGCCTGTAAAACTGATAACCCGAGGGATGTCGGAACCCACCAGTGTCGAACCTACTTCCGCATCACCATAAACAATACTCAAGGCATCTTTTACAGCATACTCACTCTCTATAAAATACTTGGCAAACTTATAAGATGTCATCGGTGCTTCAGGCGTCGGTTTTAAGACGACCGTGTTACCCGCGACCAAGGCTGGTGCCAGTTTATGTGCCACAAGGTTAAGCGGGAAGTTAAAAGGGGTGATCGCTGCAACAACACCAACGGGTTCACGACGGAAAAAGGCCATCGTCTTTTTGCCACTTGGCATTGCATCGGTGTTGATGGTCTCACCATGCATGGTTCGCATGGTCTCAGCAGAAAGGGTCACAGTCTCAATACAGCGGTCCACCTCGACCCGTGCAAAAGCGATGGGCTTGCCCACCTCTTTAGTGATAGTCAACGCCATATCTTCACGATTATCACGAAGTTTTTGAGCGACATCCAACAACCATGAACAGCGCTGTGCAAGAGTAGATGCTTTGGCAGCCTTCGTCGCTGCTTTTGCAACTTCTAATGCCTTTTGTGTCTCGATGGCACCACATACCGGTGCCGTGGAGACAACACTGCCGTCAAATGGACTCAAACGCTCACTACGACTTGCACTCTCTGCCTCAGTAGAACCATAAAATATTTTTGCTTGCATCTTTTTTCCTCACTGTAGTGCCCATTGACACTCTCATTTAGTTGTTGTAATTCTACCATTTAATAGTTACATCTTTTTTTTAACATCACTCTTACTAAGCAAAGTCTAAAATTCCGTCATTTCATATCATATTTGATAAAAGGACCCCTATGAACTTAACCATTACCCCTGCCCAGCAAGGTGACAAGCCACCTGTTAGCAAGGCCTATCCCGAGTTTCTTCAACAGATCGGTGAGGCACGCTTCAGAGAGATGGTCTCACAGCACTATGAACTGCTCAAAGAGAGCAGCATCAAAAACCTTTTTCCCGTCGATGATCCCGAAGAGTTCGCTGCGGCCAAGAAGCATGCAGCAGACTTCATGATCCAGATCTGCGGCGGACCTGCCTACTTCAACGCCTCTCGCGGTGCCCCTATGATGGGACGCCGTCACGCCCCTTTCGCCATCACGCCCGAAGCCCGCGTTGTATGGTTGGAGCTTTATGCCCAAGTACTGGCACCACTGGCCGATGAGGGTGTCTCAGAAGCAAACATAGAGTCTTTTTGGCGCTACCTGGAGGTCTTCTCAAAACATATGATCAACACACCGAGTAACAACACTTTTAAACTCTAGATCTCTTTTAAAAAAACCACTGAGAGACGATACGCATTTTGGTGACATCTCTGTCACCTGTGTTCTGCTCAAAAATATCTTTCTGATAGACAAAACCTACCTTGGTCGTGTTACCTCTGAGATACCAGTTTATCCCGGCCAGAGCAGAGGTCACATTGTATCCATCAACCTCTTCAAAACGATTCCATGACTCATAGCGCACAAATGGTGCCACATAGTAAAAATCTGTAAAGACATATTCACTTGTTGCATACCAACCGCTTGATCTACCCGTATTTACCTCTCCATCAACATCCCATTGCTGAACAATATCGTTGAACTTAAAGTATTCACCCTGTATAAAAAAACCTTTGTAATGCGCAGAGGCTTCAATGTTGATCAACTCTCTTTTAAGATCGAACAATGCAGTATTTGACCCAATAGTCGCATCACCTTTCATCTTGGGGATCATCCAGTATGCTGCACCTACACTGATATGTTTTCCTTTTCCAAAATAGGTCTCTGTACGTTTGGTCTCTTCCCAACCACTAAATGGAGACAAGATCACTTTACCACCATAAAAAAAGCTCTGATCAGAAAGGTCAACACTGGCATTCGAACCTTTTACACCGGCAGCGTCCAATACCTTGTCAGGGGACGAGGCAGAACCTGCTGCCAGTTGGTAATGGATCTTTTTCTTCCAATCTCCATAGACCTGAGCATTGG
>WGDB01000102.1 GCA_015493495.1 Helicobacteraceae bacterium
CGGTTATGGGTCTCTTTTTCTATCTATATGACGGTCATTGGTTGGTTTTATGCCATCGGTTCTATCATCGCATTGGTACAGGACAAGGTTCTCTCTACCCAACTCGCCCTCGCCCATTTTCAAAAACAGATCAACGCCCTGCATTCACCCTTCATCATCTTTGTGGGCTACAACCTCTTACACAAAAACATCATCCAACGTCTCAGTGATGAAGGCATACACTCTGTGGTTATCGAAAAAGATGAATCACGTATCGAAGAGATGGTCCTCTCTAACTATACATTGGACATCCCTGCACTGCAGGGAGACATCAAAGACCCGGACCTGTTTGAGATCGCAGGGATCAGTAAAAAAAACTGTATGGCTGTGGTTTCTCTCTCCAGCGATGATGCACTCAACCTACATGCTGCTATGGCAGCAAAACTACTCAACAAAAATGTTAAAGTCATTGTGGAGGCGACATACGAAGAGTATGCAGAAAACCTGAACACCATTGGTATAGAGATCGTTGAAAACCCTTTTAAGATCGTAGCAAAACGTCTTTTTATGGCATTAAGGGCACCTTCACTTTTAATACTTGAACAGTGGGTATACGAAGATGGTCTACAGCTAAAACCTCAGGATCTTTTACCGAAAAAGGGCAAATACATCATCTGTGGCTATGGACGTATGGGTAAGGCGATCAGGATCGCCCTTAAGCGTGCCAACATCGACTATCTCTTTATCGAGACCGATCCAAAAAAAGTACACAAGATGCGAAAAAATGACAGTCACATCATCAGTGGTGATGGTCATGACAAAAAAATGTTACTTGATGCCGGGATCAAAGAGGCAAGCTGTATCATCGCTGGTATGAACGATGACTTCATCAACCTCAGTATTGTCATGGCTGCTAAAAAGCTCAACCCCAATATCTTTACCGTAGCCCGCCAAAACAACATCTTCGATCAGTGCATCTTTACTGCAGCACATATAGATCGTGTTGTAGTCGTGCAGAATCTCTTGATAAACCAGACCTTCATTGCTATAGCCAAACCGCTTAGTGAACGTTTTTTACGCCTCATCAAGAACATGGGCTCTGAGTGGGGCGAATCTCTGCTTTTAACCCTAAAACAGATCATTGGTGACAATCCTCTAAAAAAAGAGACCAGTATCACACAGGAGAATGCCTGGGCACTCTGCAAGCATATAGAAAATGTTGGTGCAGTTAGTCTCGATATTCTCAGTAGAAGTCTAAAAGACCATGATCAGCAGAACAGACTCATCCCTCTCTATCTAAAACGCGGTACAGAAGAGTTTCTGCTTCCAGACAGTGACATAGAGCTACAAATAGGGGACAAACTCCTTTTTGCAGGTGATCTAGAAGCTTTTGACGATCTAGAGTACATCATGCAAAACATCTATGAACTCCACTACGCCCTTGAGGGAGAGAGCTGCGGGATGTCACTCTCTTGCAAGTTGCATGTTGACTAAAAAGGTACGCCGCTTCAAGATGTGAACAGTGACATACTCCAAACACCCACACCCATAGTGATAAGAACGATCAGACTGTAACGTAACATCAAGTTCCCAACTTCCATCCCTCCTATCCAGTAGACCATAATGGTCTTCACAACAGTGTTGACAGCAGAAGCCAGAGCAATGCCTAAAAGAGCGACCTTTATGACCAGGGTCTCATCATGTGCCATGGTAGAGAGTGAAAGAGTGATCGCATCTACATCGGTAATGCCGGAGAGGCAGGAAACCACGTAGACACCGATATCTCCATAGTTAACAGAGACCACCTTGATGACACCATAGATCAGACCAAAGAGCAGGCCGAACTTCAAAGAGGTACTGATCTGCAGAGGGTGCTGCATATACTCCGTCTTTTTAGGGTCAATGGTGAAGTGTTCTGAGTCACGGTACAGATAAACACCATAAAGACCGCCCAGCAAGGCAGCCCCTCCAAAAGCTGGAAGCAGTCTGCCTAGCAGTGAAACATCAAGCACGGTCACTTCAAGAAGCACACGAGCAAACATCAGCGTACAGGCCATGACAATACCCGCAGCAAAGCTTTTACTTTGTTGTCGATGTGATTTGGCAATACCTGAGAGCGAGATAGAAACGGCTGTAGAAGAGATCAGTCCGCCTAAGGCACCAGTCATCAAAATACCATTTTTACTTCCCAATACACGAATGGCCACATAACCTGTAAAAGAGATCCCCGAAATAATCATCACCATGAACCAAGTCTTATAGGGGTTGAACAAAGTATACGGACCCATCATCGTATCTGGAAGAAAATAGAGTACAAAAAATCCTGTAATCAACAGGAAAAGTGAACGTATGTCCTCTTGTGTAATATATTTTTTATACCAGTTAATCATACACAAAGTATAACAGACTTTTACCTAGAGGCACCTAGTCTTTTAATCCTGTTTTTGACGTTCACAAGCCTTTTTGTAGATCATGACTTTTCTTGCGATGTCTGCACTGTAACCCTGCATAGAGCCTTGTACCCATTTCAAATATTCTAAAGGTAAGTCACCCCACCTGCTCCCTTTATGTTTACCAAAACCGATGATCTCATCTGCCTCTCTGGGTGATTTTAGGCCCTTCGAACGTGCGGCAAAGACATCTACGATCTCTAGCGGTTCTCTAATATCCACGTCGATCTCTGCAAGTTTAAAGATCTGTAAAAAATAGTCACGCTCAGCGCGTTTACGAATAGAGAAGCGTTTGAGGTCTTCACGAAAAAA
>WGDB01000103.1 GCA_015493495.1 Helicobacteraceae bacterium
AGTGGGCAAAAGAAGAAATGGGTTATGATTTAGTAACACAAAGCCAATAAAGAGCTATGTTACGAAAGAATAAATTATGAGAAAACCATTTTATGTATATGTTGATGTAGATGAAACTTTTCTACGAAACTATGGAGCAAAACAAATACCAATTCCTAGAGTAATAAAACATATTAAAGCTTTGAGTGAAGAAGGTGTAATACTATATTATTGGAGTTCAGGTGGTGCAGAATATGCACAACGCAGCGCTGAAAAATTTGGCATTGAAGATTGCTTTACAGCTTTTTTACCAAAGTCTATTGTTGCATTGGACGATGTGCCATTTTCAAAATGGCACAATTTGCTTGAAGTCCATCCAAATGTATGTCCAAGTAATACAATTGAGTCATATAGAGAAAGTATAATTAAGCAGCAGGCTGAACAACATAACAAGAACTAGGAGTCAATATTTGACCCAAGGGCGGGTCAAATATTGCTCAATGTAAACGTTATAGACACAAAGGTAAAATATCATGACTGTTCAAAAAAGATTAATACTATGATGAAACTTTTTCTTCTATTATTTACACTTAGTATAGTAGCTTTAGCAGAAGAGGATTGCAGCAAGAAGCGTGAGCAACTTAAAACGCTTGAGACACAAAGAGATGCTGAAGATGTTGGTCAAGTGTTATCATGGCTAACATTAACAAAACCCACTTCAAGCAACAAAAAAATCCTAGATCAACATATTCAGATATTGAAGTTTGAGATTCAAGAATGTGAGAGAAAAGCTCAGACAAATATAACTGATAAATGACTCATATTTAAAGTGCATAATAAGTTAGAGAAGACAAAACAATTGATCCTATCCGGAAAATTATTGCTCAGGACAACCGCTATACAAAAACAACATATAAAGGCAAAAAATGAAAATTCTAATAATAACTCTGTTTTTAATGCTCCAAAGTATATATGCTAATACATATCCACCTGTCTATTCATCTTTCGGGACGCCTTTATTTAAAGCGGTAGCAACCTTTAATACTTTTAAAGAGATAGAGATACAGTCTAAACATTATGAAAAGTTTGCAAGTGAAGTTTTGAATGCAGGAAATAATCTTGCAACATCTACGAAGTCTGGTAAAACACAAAAGGAGGAATATATTCGCTCTTTACGGAAGTTGGCTAAAAAATACAGTGAAATCATAGCGATATTAAATAATAATCTTTTATTAGCTATTGAGCGTGATGATCGGGAACTTTTTTTGAGGATTGTAAATAGTGGGCTTGTTGGTATTGCGGAGAAAGGTGAACCGGCACGTCAAGCTATTAACTACTATGAGAAACACAAAACAACTATGAAAAGCTCTTATTTGGAGCAGATGAAAGTAAAGTTAGGGCAGCAGAGGAAGTTACAGGAGCTAGCAGAACAGAACAAGACAAAAAAAGAGTCAAAACAAAACACGGTCTCTTTTTTACGAGTTGTAATACATACAACTGATATTGTAGATGCCGGAACTTCTCAACTGTTTATTAAATTTATTATTAATGATCGTAGTGAACATCCTCTTATTGTATTTAATTCAAAAGATGAGGTAATTAAAAGAGGCAGTGTCCATACTCTTGAAAATATTAAGGTGGCTATTGCACCTGAAGATATAAACAGCATTACTTTAGAAGTTGATGGTTATAACGCGTGGCACATCAAAAACATATCATTTCAACTCAGACAAAAGAACAAATATTCTAAAGAATATAAATTTGACGTTAAACAGTGGTTTTCATCAGAGTTGCATGATCTGCAAAAACTACAAGGGTGCTCTACAAAAAAAACATTTTCATTTACACCAAGTTTGTGAAAAAATCATGTTAAAGGTGCTAGTATAACAACATGATCGAGCCAATCAAAAATCTGCGAGAGGGTAGTTGATGACTCATTTTAAATGCTAGGAGAAAAAATGCTATCTATTCAAATCAATGACAAATGTGGACCAATGTTGCGTGGTGAGCTCTACAGAGAACCACTGGAAAAGTTCTTCAAAAAAAATGGTCTTGGTGAAGTCACAGGTGGAGGTACACTCCTTAATAACAATGCTCAACCAGCTTATTGTGAATTAGAACTTGTTCTTAAAGATGAATCAGAAGAAGTTGTTAATGAAGTCAAAAAGAAAATTGATACCATCGTTCCAAAGGGAAGTACTCTTTACTTTGAGAATGATCAGGAAATTCCAGTTGGAAACTTAGAAGGTGTTGCAATCAATTTAAATTTTGCCAAGGCGCCAGAAGAGCTTCTTGACAATACTGATTTTCAAGAGATGTGGGAAAATATCGAAGAAGCGGTAGGCACACATGGTGTATCTCATGATGAGAGAGAAGGAAAAGATGTCTTTACTCTTTATTACTATGGTCTAGATGCTGAAAAAATTATTCATATCGTCAATGAAACTCTCAGTGATAAAGATATTGGAAAATATATTGAACCTGTCAAGTTACCATTTGTCATAGAAGAATAGATACTTTATAACTTCTAACAAATCACAAGAGCCAATCAGTTATCCGCACCTAGACTATTGGTTGGCTCATTTCAAACGTTATAAGATAATAAATGAGTAAGCTATCAATAGCTAAATGATTGCGTTTTCATAAAATTAAAGCAAAAAGGAATTGAATTATGAGTGTAGCATTTTACATAGAATTAGATCAAGAAGATACTGATTTTGAGACATTTGTTGATGGTAAATCAATTGCTCATGAATCTGAAGCGTTAACGTCCTTTTCTAAAAGTAATGGACTGAAAAGTATTGAGGAATATGTTTATCAAGATATCAGTGAATTTGCAGATGAGTTTGAAGGTATGGGTATGGATGTACCTGAACAGATGGAACAATGGTTTGATGCGGAAGAAGGAATTATTTGGGCTACTGATATGATAAATACTTTAAAAACAAAAAATCCTGCATTCTCTTCTAAAGAGATTATTGATGATTTCAAATGTTATCTAGAAATTTTTGAAAATGCTAAAAAAGTTAATGCAAAATGGCACCTCGCGGTAGATGTTTAACTATCTGATAACAAACTAGGACTATGGCGTCTTTTTGAGGATAAACTATTGGCTGAAATGAACCGTTAGTACTCAAAAAATAATTTTAATTGCCTTTGCAAATGCTTTTGTCGTTGATGCTTCTCGTTATCAATTTTGTTTCAGAAGTTACAAAATTCAGGCAGATTCAAGGTGCAAAAGTGAAGAGAGAAAAGTATCTCTTTAAAGCCTAAATAATAGAGCTAACTCCCCACTTTAAGCAAAATTACACCCAAACATTGTTACATTCTACATAATAATAAAAATACTATATAGAAACAGGAAAATTTTTTGAGTACCAAACATGAATTAGAAGGTGAACTCTCCCTGCGAGAGCCTAAACAATATCTTGTACTGCTGTTAAACGACGACTACACCTCGATGGACTTCGTGATCGACGTCTTAATGAATATCTTTCATAAAAGCTACCAAGAAGCTGAACAGATCATGATTGATGTCCATAAAAAAGACAAGGGTGTCTGTGGTGTTTATACCTATGAGGTGGCAGAGACCAAAGTGATGCAGGTGAGTAAACTTGCTCGAGAACAGGGCTTTCCGTTAAAAGCTACTTTAGAGGAGGCGTAAGATGATTAGTGCAGAATTAAACAGTATATTCCAAAAAGCGCTGACCTATGCAAAAGATCAGCGCCATGAGTACCTCACCATAGAACATGTCTTCTTTGCGATGTTGAGTTCTAAAGAGGGTGTTAATATTATTAAAGAATGTGGCGGTGATGTCGAAAGTATGCGTGAAGCAGCGGCAAATTACCTTAGTGAGACCATGCAGGCCCTACCTGAAGAGAGTAACCAGGAACCTTTTGAGACCGTGGCACTTTCACGTATGATCGACACGATGATCAAACATATACAGAGTGCCCAAAAAGAGCAGGCAGAGGTAGGTGACCTGTTAGCTGCTGTTTTTGAAGAGGAACACACTTTTGCTACGGCTTTGATGGAGTCTCAAGAGATCTCTCGTGTCGACATCTTAGAGGTGATCTCACATCAAGATATTGATGCGAGTAGCAGCAGCAGCGAAGAGACAGACAGTTACCTTGACAAATACACCATCAACCTGGTGAAAAAAGCTCAAGAGGGGAAGATAGACCCTGTTATTGGCCGTCAGAGTGAGATAGAGCGTGTTGTTCAGACGCTGTGTCGTCGTAAAAAGAACAACCCACTGCTTGTAGGTGAACCGGGTGTGGGTAAAACTGCTATTGCTGAAGGTTTGGCCCTGCGTATCAGTGAAGATGATGTTCCAGAGATCTTGAAAGCGGCACCTATTTTTGCACTTGACCTTTCTGCGATGTTGGCAGGCACAAAGTATCGTGGTGACTTTGAAAAACGCCTCAAAGGTGTTATTGATGAATTGAAGATGCAAAAAGATGCTATTTTGTTTATTGATGAGATTCATACGCTTGTGGGTGCCGGTGCGGTGAGTGGTGGAAGTATGGACGCCTCGAACCAACTAAAACCCGCTTTGGCTTCGGGTGAGTTAAAGTGTATGGGTGCGACCACCTTTGCAGAACACCGTAACGCTTTTGAAAAAGATCGTGCACTGAGCCGTCGTTTTGCCAAGATCGATGTGGATGAACCTTCTCAAAAAGACAGTGTCCTGATCTTAAAAGGATTGCGTTCGAAGTACGAAGAACATCACGGTCTCAAGTACACTGACAAGGCACTGGTTACAGCGGTAGAGCTCTCTAAAAAGTATATCAGTGACCGTTTTTTACCCGATGTGGCCATAGACCTTATTGATGAAGCGGGAGCCTCTTTTCACCTACAGACACGTAAACGTGCTACGGTAACACCTCACGACATCGAGAAGGTGATATCAAAGATCACAGGTGTACCCACTTCACGTATGAGTGAAGATGACACAGCGAAGTTAGAGCGTTTGGAAGAAGATTTGAAAGCACGTGTGATCGGTCAGGAACCTGCAGTAGAGAAAGTGGCCTTGGCCATTAAACGTTCTCGTGCAGGACTTAATGAAGGCGAAAAGCCGATTGCTTCTTTTCTCTTTTCCGGACCAACAGGTGTGGGTAAGACGGAACTGGCCAAATCTTTAGCCGATGAGATGGGTATACACTATGAACGTTTTGATATGAGTGAATACATGGAAAAGCATGCCCTCTCTCGTCTGGTAGGAGCACCTCCAGGATATGTTGGGTATGAACAAGGAGGTCTTTTAACAGAGGTCATTCGTAAACATCCCTACACCGTGTTACTCTTAGATGAGATCGAAAAGGCACATCCTGACTTGGTCAACATCTTGTTACAGGTAATGGACAGTGCGACCTTGACCGATAACAACGGTTATAAAGCAAATTTCAAAAATGTTGTTTTGATCATGACCTCAAATGTGGGTGCACAAGCTGCCAGTGTCATGGGCTTCAATGCAGACCAGTCTCTCTCTCGTGGTGAGGAGCTTAAAGCCTTTTTTACACCAGAATTTAGAAACCGTTTGGATGCTGTCATTGAGTTCGCACCACTGGACATAGAGGTTGTTGAAAACATTGTGGACAAGTTTATGGCAGAACTCAACGTGCAGCTTGAAAAGAAAAAAGTTGTGGTAGAGATCACTGAAAAGACACGTGGCTATTTGGCGGAGATGGGCTATGATGTTGCTATGGGTGCCCGTCCTCTGGGTCGTGTGATTCAAGAGAAGATCAAAGACAAATTGACTGACGAGATGCTTTTTGGTGCTCTTAAGCAAGGCGGTAAGGTCATGGTTGATTATGATGATGGCCTCATTTTTGACTTTAGTGTATGATCGCCAAACTCGATTACAGACACATTTTTCCCCATCCTAACGATGCCAACGAGGATGGGATCGTCGCCTTTGGCGGTGACTTGAATCCAACCCGTCTCTACCTTGCATACAGAGAGGGGATCTTTCCTTGGTTTAGTGTAGGTGACCCTATACTCTGGTGGTCTCCAGACCCTAGACTGATCTTGAACCTGGAAGATTTCAAGTTGCGTAAGTCACTAAAAAAGCGGATGAAACATTTTGAGATCCGTTTTGATACAGCCTTTGAGCAGGTCTTGCAAGAGTGTGCCGCGATCCATCGTCCCGGTCAGCAGGGAACATGGCTACAACCAGACCTTATCGAAGCCATGACAAGTCTGTATGCCTTAGGTAAAGCACACTCTGTTGAGGCCTATTATGAGAATGAATTGGTCGGGGGTCTTTACGGTATTGGTGTAGGTGCTGTCTTCTGTGGTGAGTCTATGTTTGCAAAAAAGAGTGACGCTTCGAAGGTGGCTTTTGCCGTTTTAATAGAGAAGTTACGAGAGTGGGGCTACAAGTTTGTTGATGCACAGGTTCCTACAGAACATCTCAAGTCACTAGGTGCTATAGAGGTCTATAGAGATTTCTTTTTATCAAAGCTTTATGAATATCGTGACCTAAGTATCTCGGATGATGCTTGGAAGATCTATGGAAGTATACAGCCAAAATAAACCAGGCAGTGTTGTTCGAAGCAATAATGCTCCGCTTAAACTCCCCTATGCTACACTTACGCCATTACATATATTAGGGTGAATCATGATAACTACTGACGTTTTAAAAGAGAAGATCATTGAAGGTCTTAACCTCGAAGATATTGAGGCAAGTGAGATCGCAGATACAGATCCGCTTTTTGGTGAGGATGGTTTAGGCCTGGACTCTGTAGATGCGATCGAGCTGACTTTGGTTGTAGAAAAAGAGTTTGGTGTCAAGGTGACCAATATTGCAGATGCTGAGACGATCTTTGCAACTGCTGCGTCACTATGTGACTATATTAACGCAAACAAGTAATTTGTGTTAACACTTATCCTGCCATGTGTGCAGGATGCGAGGTAAAGCTTAGGCTTTACGCTTACAACTGGTCAGCGTATGACCAAATCCCAATCTATCCACCTCTTCATCGACTTCAAGACCTGCAGCTTCTATATATTGATGCATATCTTCCGCACTGTACATCTTACTGGTACCATTAGCAAGCGCTGTAAAGTATGGAGAACAGTTGATCAAGATATAAGCGCCGATCTCATGTTGTTGACGGTCCCAATACGGCTCGATGATGTTGATCCGTCCATCTTCACTGAGTGCCTCTTTTGCACGTTGTAAAATAGCGATGATATCTTCAGGTGGGAAGCAGTCTAAAAATTGACTCATCCAGACGACGTCAAATCCTTTTGGAAATGGTTTAGAATGGTCGAGTAGATCCATGACTTCACCATGAACACGATCTTTTACTCCAGCCTCTTCTGCATTAGCAAAGGCAGTTTTTATCTGGAGTGGATGGTCACAAATAGTCACTTCAGTTTCGGGAGAAGCGGTAGTGATAGCGATAGCCCATTTACCGGTGTTACCACCAATATCGAGAATCTTTTTAGGTTTACGCTCAGCCATCATCTCCACAAGTGTTTTAAATGCAGAGTCTGAATAGAAGTGATCATACCCAAACCAGCTCTCTTTGACCTTCTGTGGAAGTTCAGTCAGGTAAGGGTAAATGGTCTCCCACTCTTCATTAAAGAACTTTTGAAGTCCTGCAGGACGCCCCTGTTTTAAAGAGTCGCCCAACTCTGTGATCCCCATGTAGTTTACATCTCTTGTGTAGTTAAAGTTGGCATTGGTCATCTCATCATAGGCAAGGAAAAATCCAACACGTGTAATGAAGTAGTGCTTGTTTTCATACTTCAGTGCACCCATACTGTAGCCCGTTTCGCAGAGTATTTTGATGGCATATTCATTTAGGTTTGTAGCTTCCATTAAGGCTTCAACAGACATACCTGTTTTTTTGTTTTCATGCAGGAGTTTTAAAATACCCCATTCACGCAGGAGGTTGGCCACATGAAAGATGATGGGTCCATGCGCTATTTTTTGCGCTTCCATTAATGCATCTAGTGAGCTGAGTTTATCTGTATCGAACATGAAAATCCTTAGTGGTATTAGTAGCGGTTATTATATTGGAGTTGTCCTCTTAAAGTGCTGAAAAGAGAGAGAGCAGGTATTAGAGCGCTTCAGGAGGTGATAATATTAGATTTTATGGACTTATTGGATAAAATACATTTTTAATACTTTGTTGAATGCAATTATGATTATGGATGATAATGAAAAAAGTTTTAGTGCTCTACTACTCTCAAAGTGGTCAGATGAAAAGAATGGTAGATTCTGTTACTGCGCCTTTAAAAGAGAGCAGTGAGGTCAAGGTGGATTTTCGTAAGATCAAGCCTGTTAAAAAGTACCCCTATCCATGGCCTTTTTACCCATTTTTTGATGCTTTTCCTGAAGCGATCTATATGAATGGTTGTGAGGTTGAAGTGCTTAAAGATGTCGAAGATGAGTATGATCTTATCATTTTGGGTTATACCATCTGGTTTCTCTCTCCTTCGATCCCCGTCACAGGTTTTATGCAGAGTGCTCAAGCCAAAAGACTTTTTAAAGACAAACCTGTTGTTACCTTGATCGCCTGTAGAGACATGTGGGTCATGGCGCAAGAGAAGATGAAAAAACTTTTAAGTGATGTTGGTGCTACTTTAATAGATAATGTAGTCTTGACGGATCAAGGTGGCTCCATCTATGCCTTTATCACGACACCAAGATGGCTGTTAACCGGTAAAAAAGACCCATTTTGGGGCTTCCCTGCTGCAGGTGTCTCAGATGAAGACCTTAAAAACAGCAGACGTTTTGGAGAGAGGCTTTTCGAAGGCCTCCAAAAAGATGAAGAACAAAAAAAAGTACCGATGTTAAAAAACATGGGTGCGGTGACAGTCAATGGAAAACTGGTCGCTACAGAGAAGATCGCTACCCGCTCTTTTATGGTGTGGGGAAAACTGATCCAGGCAGCAGGTGTGCCAGGCTCTTTTGCCCGTAAGATCGTGATTACGGTATATGCGGTGTTTTTAGCCACATTGGTGTTGACAATCGTACCCTTAAATATCCTTGTTAGACGTTTGATCTATCCTTTTAGAAAAAACGCTATCGAAAAAAGTGTAAAATATTATGAAAAACCATCAGGACGGTAAGTGTGAATAGAGAAGTATATATAAATGATATTCAGGCATTTTTGCCCAATGCTGCAGTTGACAACAGTGAGATCGAGGCAGTATTGGGGCAGGTGGGACCACGTCCTTCGCGTGCCAAGAGAATGATACTGCGTTCCAACAAGATCACTTCACGCCACTATGCTATAGATAAAAAGAGTGGTAAAACGACCCACTCCAATGCTCAGATCGCTGCAGAGGCTATTCGTAAACTTCATAACGATGTACATGACATCAACACCATCGAGTTACTTGCTTGTGGTACGACCATGCCGGACCAACTGATGCCAAACCACGCCTTGATGGTACATGGTGAGTTGGGGATACCAAGTTGTGAAGTGATCGCAACAGCGGGTATCTGCCTCTCAGGTACGATGTCTCTAAAATACGGTTATATGTCTGTGTTAAGTGGACAGAGTAATAACGCCGTGGCAACAGGTTCTGAAAATGCTTCAGCCGCTATGCGCGCTGAGAACTTTAAAGAGGAGATCGAAACCCGTATTGAGGCCTTGGAACGCCAACCGGAGATCGCTTTTGAAAAAGATTTTCTACGATGGATGCTGAGTGATGGTGGTGGTGCTGTCTGGATGAGTGCTGAACCTAATGCTAAAAGTATCTCACTTAAAATAGAGTGGATCGTTCAAAAGTCTTATGCTAATGAACTCGATGCCTGTATGTATGCCGGTTGTGAAAAGTTGGAAGATGGCAGTTTGAAAGGGTGGAGAGAATACTCTCAAGAAGAGTGGATCAAAAACTCTATCTCTTCGGTCAAGCAAGATGTTAAACTACTTAATGAAAAGATCATTGAGTATACCGTGACCAAACCGCTTAAAGAACTGGTAGAAAAAGGGCAACTTAAACCTGAATCTATTAGCTATTTTCTACCGCATTATTCATCAGGATACTTCCGTGACAAAGTTTATGAAGGTATGAAAGAGGCGGGTTGTGATATCCCTCAGGAGCAGTGGTTTACGAACCTCTCCACCAAGGGTAACACCGGCTCTGCCTCCATCTATATTATGCTTGAGGAGCTTTTTCATTCGGGCCGACTTCAAAAGGGAGAGAAATTGCTCTGTTACATCCCTGAAAGCGGTCGTTTCTCTACTGCCTTTATGCAGTTAGAGGTGGTCTAGTTGAAAGCACAAGAAGTTCCTCAGGACGACAACAGCACCTACCATGGTGAAAAACGGGCTGTCTATGCTACCACTAAAGATGGAGATTACGGTGTTGTTGCCTCCAGTGGATGGGACGTAGAAGCAGAAGCAACGCAGCAAGCTGTTGCAGAGTTACAACGTTTGGCGGATGAAGCTTACGCCGCGTGTGAAACAGGAAAATGTTCACCTTTGGAGTATCACATGTACGCCAAACGTCTTGACCTGCTTTCACTCTCACAGGCAACGGGTCTTTTCCAATGGCGTATCAAACGTCATTTCAATGTAAAAAACTTTAACAAACTCTCCGATAAGCTATTAGATCGCTACGCAGATGTTATGGGTATTACTATTTCAGAATTAAAAAAACTTCCACAAAAAGAGTCTTGATTGTCTGTTGCATCTAAAAAATTTATACATAAACATGCCGGCCACTGCGAAAGTGGTGTGATGTCTACTATGCTTTCACATCATGGTTTGGCGATGAGTGAACCAATGGCCTTTGGTCTTTCGAGCGCGTTGAGCTTTGCCTATCTGCCATTTGTGAAATTGGCAGGGATGCCGCTTATCGCTTATCGTTCTATTCCTAAAGCCATTATCAAAGGCTTGCAGAAAAATATCGGTGTGAAGATGAAGATCGAGACCTTTTCCAACCAACAGAAGGGACAAGAACGTCTGGATGTGCTACTTGAAGAGGGCAAGATCGTAGGTGCACAAACTTCTGTCTTTTGGTTGCCTTACCTTCCTGAAGAGATGCGTTTTCACTTTAATGGTCATAACCTTTTGGTCTACGGTAAAGAAGCGTCGACCTATAAGATCAGTGATCCGGTTTTTGAACATGTTGTCGAGGCAAGCGAGCAGGAGTTTTTGAAAGCACGTTTTGCCAGAGGGGTCATGGCACCTAAAGGGGCGATCTATTATCCGACATTTGTACCAGAGAATATAGACTACGCGAGCGTTGTTCCCAAAGCGGTCAAGGCAGTCGCCAAGCGGATGTTGAAAACACCCGTACCGATCGCAGGACTTAAAGGTATGCGTTATTTGGCCAAGAATATACGCAATCTAGAGAGTAAAGACCGCCGTTATGCCCGTCTCTTTTTAGGACATATTGTTCGTATGCAAGAGGAGATCGGAACAGGTGGTGCAGGCTTTCGTTATATTTATGCCTCTTTTTTACAAGAGAGTGGCAAGATCCTTGACAATGAGACACTGTTGGAAGCCTCAGAGATGATGACTGCGGTAGGTGACAGTTGGCGCGAGTTTGCACTGCTTATCGCCAAGTCAATACGCTCTAAAAAAAGTGAAACAGTGGACTTTGATGCCATTGCAAAAAAACTGGAGTCTATAGCAGATGAAGAAGCTTTAGTCTACCAAAAGATGTTGACGGCTTTTTAATGATCAAAATTCAAAACCTGCTTAAAAAATACGACAAAAAGGTGGCGCTGAACCATCTCTCATTGGAGATAAAAGCGGGGACTATATTTGGTCTGTTAGGGCCTAATGGAGCAGGGAAGACAACACTTATTTCTATACTCAATGGTTTGACAAAGTATGATGAAGGTACGCTCAGTGTCTTTGATCTGCCACTTAATGAAAACCTGCATGCCATTAGAAAACGGTGTGCACTTGTTCCCCAGAGTCTCGCTTTTTATGAAAATCTTACGGTGATCGAAAACCTGAGATTCTTTGGCGGTATACAAAACATCCCTGCAGAGACCTTGAAAAAAAATATAGACTATGCGGTAGAGACCAACCGACTCGGTTCTATGTTGAAACAGCGATCTTCTACACTCTCCGGTGGTCAAAAACGTCGGCTTAACATTGCTATAGGTCTTCTGAATGATCCTGATATCCTCTTTTTTGATGAACCGACCGTTGGGATAGATCCAGAATCACGCAACGAGATACTAGAGACCATCCTCTCTTTTAAAAGAGAGAACAAAACTGTAGTCTATACCTCACACTATATGCCTGAGATCGAAAAGATCTGTGATGAAGTGGCCATTATCAATGCAGGTGAGATCATAAGGCAAGGTACTTTAGAAAGTATGTTGCGTAATGATGAGACAGATCAAGTGGTGATAGAGATCTATGAGACACCACTGCCGGAGTTACAAGCTGTGTGTGAAAAGATGCCATCACTGCGCCTGATAAGCGAGACAAACTTGATGCTTGAGGGTAACTCCTCTCAGCAAGTTTCAGAGGCTTTAACTCTTTTAGAGTCATTGTCAGTCGCTGTTAGAAATATACGTTATGGCACTACTACCTTAGAGTCACTGTTTATCTCCCTCACAAGTAAAGGACGTGCCGATGTTTAAAGCGATGTTGATCAAAGAATTTTTACTGGTCTCTCGTGACAAACATGCTTTGGCAGCACTTTTTATTATGCCGGCAGTTTTTATTTTGATTATGTCTTTGGCTTTAAAAGATGTCTTTAATGAAGAGAAGGCGCTGATAGAGTACGCTGTTGTTGATCATGATAACTCTTTGGAAAGTTATGCCATTATCTCTAAACTGCGTGCTAACAAATTGATGAACGAACATAATATCAGTGAGAGCTATGGAAAACCTAAAGAGGAGGGGGTACAGTTTATTGTTGTTATCCCTAAAGGGTTTAAAAACCAGTTTTCTCAAAGTGATGCGAATAACAGTGCTTTGCAGATAGAGGTGGCCTCAGACATTGGTCAAAGTCATCTTATGCTTTTTAAAACACAGATACTCAGCAGTGTGATGCAGACCCGCTTGGATGCTGTCAACCTGGCACAGGAGATGCAGCATGCACGTCAAGGTAAAGGCAGTAGTTATCAAAAAATAAGTTTTGATGAAAAGAAGATGATGAAGGTCCACTATGCGGCTTTAGAAGAGGGTGAAAAACCGACATCAACGCAGCAAAGTGTTCCTTCCTGGATCGTTTTTGGTCTCTTCTTTGTCATTATTCCGATGTCAACGATCTTTATCAGTGAACGCAAACAGAACACCTTGATGCGTCTGAGTACGATGAATGTCTCTTTGCCGGTTCTTTTTGGCGGCAAGATCATCCCTTATATGTTGATCAATCAGCTTCAGGTCTGGGTGATGATCGCAGTAGGGATGTTTGTTGTTCCCCTTTTTGGTGCAGCACCACTGACCATAGGCGGTGACTTGAGTGCACTTTTTGCTGTTTCCATCGCCTTAAGTCTCTCTGCCATCGGGCTTTCCATCCTGATCGCGACTGTTGTGGACAGTGTTGAACAGGCGACGACGATCGGCGGGATCATCAATATCCTTTTAGGGGCTATTGGTGGTATTATGGTACCTAAATTTGTGATGCCTGAGTTTATGCGGGAGTTCGCGAATGTTTCTCCGATGTCTTGGGGATTAGAAGGGTTTTTAGATGTCTTTTTACGTCGAGGAACGCTTAATGATGTGCTGTATGAAGTGACAGGACTACTACTGTTTGGTCTGGTCTCACTACTACTGGCGGCAGTGGTATTTAACTATAAAATAAGGAGGGTGGCATGATAGGTTCTCAAGATGAGGCGCTAAAACTACGTCTTAAAATGATGATCATAGAAGAGTGTGAAAAAGAGGATATTACTCCAGAAGAGATTCCTGATGATGTGGAACTTTTTTCAGATGCGAGTGGACTTGAACTTGACTCTTTAGATGCTTTGCAGATCTCTATGGGACTACAAACACAGTTTAAGGTGCGTTTGGCGGACTCTAAAGATTTTCGTCGTGTGGTCACAACGATCAATGCACTTGCTGATCATCTGCAGCCTGAGTAGCCAAAATAGATGGTGACGATACTTGGCGGAGAGATCCTGAGTGCGTTAGGCTCACAAGAGAGGCGTTTAAAACATCTCTCTGAAGGAACGTATCAAAGTACCAAAAAAGATATGGTGACGATTATGGGAGAAGAACTCTCCTTTGATTACTACAGTATTGATGATGGCCCACGCAACAGTGCGCTCTCTATTCCTCTTGATTATTTGGAAGCGGTGGTACTTAAGACTATAGAGAAGTTAGGACTAGACAGTGATGCTTTGAGTCGTTGTGGTCTCTTTGTCGGAAGTGCATCAAACGATCTCTCTTTAAGCCTTCCCCTTGGTCAAAACTATGACAACTCCCAAGTAGATCAGGTTGCATGTGAACGTATTGGCAATGGCTATTATGCAGACTACCTTACCCATCGCTTTGGTCTTAACGCCTTTTCATTGACTTATAACACTGCTTGTACCTCCAGTGCCAATGCTGTGATCGATGCGGCAGCGATGTTGGAAAGCAGGGTGATCGATTATGCCTTGGTGATCGGTTTTGAGATGTTCGCTCCGATCTCTTTTGAAGGTTTTGTCACGATGCAGCTGCTCTCGGACAAAGCGATCGCACCTTTTGATAAAGAGCGTTTGGGGATTAACCTTGGAGAAGCGATCTCTGCTGTGGTTATGAGTCGAGATGATGTTACTGCTTCAAGCTGGAGCTATTGCGGGGGCAGCAGTGCTTGTGAGACTTACAGCGTGACAGGTGCAAAATCAGATGGCAGTGGGACCTCAGCGGTGATCGAAAAAGCGCTCAGTGATGCCGCAGTGACGACAGCTGATCTGAGGGCGGTTAAAGCGCATGGAACAGCTTCGGCACTAAATGATGAAGCGGAGATTAACGGTATGAAACGAGTGTTTTCCCAACAGCCCGACTTTTTCTCTTTAAAACCATATATCGGTCATACATTGGGCAGTTGTGGTGTCAGTGAACTGCTTTTGGTCATGGAGTGTGTGGATGCTGGTTTTATCCCTCAAACTCCGAACTTTAAAAACGTTGATGATACCTTGGCTTGGTCACCGTTGACGGAGAAGCAAGTGTGCAATGATGGATATTTTATGTTGAATTATTTTGGTTTTGGCGGCAACAACACCTCTTTAGTCATCAAAAAGGCACTCTTGTGATCTATATTCATAAAAGTGGTTCGATCAATGTCAGACAAGAGGAGACCTTTGATGTAAAAGCAGCCTGGAAAAAGGTTTCTCCTTCGATGATCAGGCGAACAGACCGTTTTATACAGCTCTCTTTGTTAGGTGCCTATAATACGATTGGTCAAGAAGAAATCCCTGAAGAAAGTGCTCTCTATATGGCATCAGGACAAGGAAATCTCGCCGTTTTTAAACGTCTGAGAGACCAGCGTTATATTTATAAACAGCCTCCAAAACCTGTCGATTTTATAAATTCCTTGAGTAATACTTCGGGTTTTTATGTGGCACAGTTTTTTGGACTTCTAGGCAAAAACCTGAATGTCTCACGACATGGTCTGGTTATTGAAAATATTCTTATGCTTGCTCAGGCTGACTTGGAGCAGGGTCGTGAAAAACAGATCCTTTTAGGGGGTGTTGATGAACTGCAGGAGCCACTTGATTTTACAAGACGTACCCTTGGATTATGTGACGATCATCTACTGGGTGAAGGGAGTAACTGGCTTTTACTCTCTGCTCAAAAAGAGGAGGCTTTGGCCTCTATAGAAGTCCTTTCTGACCAGATGGACAGCTTAAAGTTAAAGGCCTACTTTGCTTCTTTGCAACAAAAAACTCAAGTAGCATTTGGCGGGCGTTGCGAAAGTGTATGGGTTGAAGAGATCTTAAAGCTTTATGACTTTGAACTGTTTGAGTATGCATCTGAGTGTGACTTTTATGAGACCAATCCACTTTTTGCACTGCACCGATTTGTTGAAGAAGGCAGGGGCGAACTCCTGTTTATCAACACTTTTAATGCGCAGTATAGAGTTATCAAAGTAGTGCTCATTTAGGCGAGCTCACTTTTACCTCATTTTTAGCCCCTCTGTGTTATTTTACGATATATAATCAAGGGGTCTGTTCATGCAAAAAAACCGTGTCTTTGTAAATGCCTATGAATCACTGAGCTGTGCAGGTAATACAGCTGAATTGATGGATGCCATTTACTCAAAAAAGAGTGCTATTACGATCGATACCAGCTACATGTCTGAGCATAAAGCGGGTCTTGGCTCTTTTGCACCTAATGCTTTTTTCCCCTCTTTGATCTCAGTTGCCGAGACTGTTTTAGAACAAAGTGAACTGACTGACTTCAGCGAGACACTTTTGATCGTTGGTTCATCTGTAGGTGGTATTGGTAAAAGTGAACAGATCTTTTTCAAAGAGAAAAGCTACCAAAACATCAATCCAAAAGAACATGCTATTTCGGTAATCTCAGATGCTTTAAACAGTGCTTTTGGTTTTAAAGACAGTCGTTCTATCTCAACGGCGTGTACCTCGAGTGCCAATGCTATGATGCTGGCACAACGTCTTATCCGTTTGGGTGCATATAAAAATGTGCTGGTTGTAGGTGCAGATGCGCTCTGTTACACTACGGTGTGTGGCTTTCAAGCTTTAGGTGTGCTTTCGACTAAAAAATGTACCCCTTTTCAAGAGGGGCGAGAGGGGATGAATGTTGCTGAGGGAATTGCGGCACTTCTGCTTCAAGATCATGAGACAACAACAAGTATAGAACTTTGTGGCAGCGCGGGAAGTTCAGACGCCTTTCACATGACCAATCCGGACCCTGAAGCTGGTGGCGCTATGGCCTGTATGCAAAAAGCGATAGAGGATGCAGGTCTGCAGCTGGAAGATGTTGACTATGTCAATGCCCATGGAACAGGAACACAGGCGAATGATGCAGTAGAAGCCTTAGCAGTGGAGAGACTTTTAACACATAACCCACCAATGAGTTCGACCAAGGCGATCACCGGACATACTTTAGGTGCTGCAGGCGCTTTAGAGGCGATTATCTCTTGTGAAGTGATCAAGCAGCAGAAGGTTGCTCCTCAAACATCACTTGAAGTAGCAGAGAACAGTGTTGTAAACCTGCCAGGTGAAGCCTTTGAGACAAAGATCAGACATGTGGTCTCAAACTCATTTGCCTTTGGTGGTAACAATACTGCTTTAGTATTTGGAGCAGTAAAATGAAGATGAACTTTGAAATCAAAGCAACGGCAGTTGTCAGTGCAGAGAACAAGTGTGAGACCTTGGATGAAAAGCGTATTGTTCCTAAGATGATGCTACGTCGTCGTTTGACACGAGCAGCGCGTATTATGGTCTATCTGGCAGATGCTTGTGCATTTCGTGATGGTGCCGTGGTTTATGGCTCTGCTTATGGAGAGATGCAGGCAACAGCAGATATTGTTGGTGCTATTGATGCAAATGAGCCTATCAGTCCAACGGCCTTTCAAAACTCGGTCTACAACACAGCACCCTCATACTTCTCTCTTTTACATAAAAATAAAAATGAGATCTTAACAGTCTCCAGTGGTGATGACACCTCTAAAAATGTCTTACAGACAGGTGCATTGCAAGCGGCCACTTTTAGTGAAGAGGTGCTTTTAGTATGTTGCGAGGCGATCAACATCGCTAAGATAGAAGAGGTTAACAGCTGTACCGAGTACCTTGAATCAGGTGTGGCCTTGACATTAGTGCCAACTGATCGTGAAGCTACCTTGGAGGTGTCTGTACAAGAGCATACAGGTTTTGCACCTTCACTCTGGGCGATGCTGGATGTTGTGCGTGCGTGTGAAAATAGAGAGAGCGTTGTTGTCGCTCTTGAACTTTAGGAATATAATTGATAACGACAGAACAGCTCAAAGTAGCATTGATAGAACTTTTTAGCCTTGAAGGTATAGACGTTGACGAGATCGCAGATGAGGACCATCTTTTTGGTGATGGCTTGGGGCTAGACTCGGTGGATGCCATAGAATTGACGATATTTTTGGATAATGAATACGGTATTGTTTTTGACAACATTGCGGAGTCAGAAGCGGTCTTTACTTCTATTAAGTCTTTGCAAGAGTATATTAATACTCAAGAGGGTAAGCATGCCTGATCTTAATGAGTTGTTAGAATTTCTTCCTCAAAAAGAGCCTGTAGGTTTTGTTAAAGAGGTCTTGGTGTGTGAAGAACATGAGTCACGCACTGTAGTATGTTTTGAGTCGGCACCAACCCTTCCTATGCTCGCAGAAGCAGGGGCACAAAGCTCTATCTTTTTACGACTGACTGAAGAGAAAAAAGCAGCCAATATTCCTCTTCGGGCAAGAGGCATGTTAGTAAGTGTCAAGTCTCAATGGCTTCAAAAAAGCAGTAAAAAAAGTTTTGAGGTCGAAACATACTATGTCAACAACCTGGACAGCTTCTTTGTTGTAGATTTCAAAGTCTATGATGGAGAGGTTGTTATTGCTCAAGGACAAGTGGCTGCTGTTTTAGAGAGAAATGGAGAACCATTATGAGCCAGAGCTATCTTTCAGAAGGACTCTACCGTGTCATAAGTCAAAATGAAGAGGAAGTAGTAATTGTTTTAAGTGATGCCTCACATAAGATCTTCAAGGCACATTTTGAAGGGATGCCCCTGTTACCAGGGTTTTTGCAGATCGATATTATTGCAGAAGTCTTGAAAAAAGAGATCGTAGCGATTACCAGTGCCAAGTTTGTGCAAAAACTGCTTCCTAATGAGACCTTGACCTATAAAATCGCATCAACTAAAAGTGGTGTTCGGGTCAAGTTGAGTAACAGTTCAGGGGAACTTTGTGGTGACTTTAAACTTAAATGGGAAGATCTTACTACCAACTAGTCAGGGAAACGCTCTCTGATCTTTTTAAAATGTCTAAAATTCTTTACCATTAACTCTACAAGACGTGGATCAAAATGTTTACCACTTTCACTTTGTATAAAGTGCATCGTCTCATTGAGTGTCCACCTCTTTTTATATGAACGTTTGGTGTCGAGTGCGTCAAAAACATCTGCAAGGGTGGTGATCCGCCCTAAAATATGGATCTGTTTTCCTTTGAGCCCTCTAGGGTACCCACTCCCATCAAATTTTTCATGATGTTGATGGGCTACGATGGCAGCGGCTTTGAGTAGAGGACGTTTGGATTGTGAGAGGATATCATGACCGATATTGGGATGTTCTTGCATAATAGACAGTTCTTCTGCCGTCAGTTTTCCCGGCTTGTTAAGGATGTCATGTGAGATGCCGATCTTACCTACATCATGCATTGCTGCAGCAAGCTTGAAAACCTCGGCCTTCTCTTCATCATAACCCGCGAGTGTAGCCAGAAGCTTGGCATATTCAGAGACCCGCTTAATGTGATTTCCGGTCTCAGCACTATGAATGTCACTGATGCGTGCAATGGTATAGATAAGTTCGCGTTGTGTGAGTTCTATCTCTTGGTCTTGATAGTGTTTGAGTTTAAGATGGGTCTTGATGCGTGCCAAAAGTTCGACTTTTTGAAAAGGCTTGGTAATATAGTCTACGCCACCGACCTCAAAACCGTTGGTGACACCTTCGATGTCAGACTTGGCAGTTAAAAAGATAACGGGGATCTTAGCCATGGACTTTTGAGAACTTTTAATGATACTACAGGTCTCAAAACCATTGACTTCAGGCATCATGATGTCAAGTAAGATAAGGTCAGGTTTACAACTATTGTTAAGCAGCTCAATAGCCTGGATGCCACTTTCAGCTGAAGTGACTTCATACCCAGCACCGTGAAGCATTTTTTCAATGAGAATACGGTTGGTTTCGGTGTCGTCAACACTTAAGATATGAAATTTTTTACTTTGAAATGACATAGGACCTGAGATCACACAAGTTGCTAATTTGAGTAGGGTGAATTATTGTCTTTAGTATATCTACTAACAAATTAGAGATAAATGAAATTTCTAAGGATTTCAGCTCTACATCTTGTTACAATAAGCAAGTAAAAGAGCAAAAGATTACAAGTGTGTAACATTGTCTTATAGTGTAAACATAAAAAGGTGAAGCGATGCAATACCGTTACATAGGCCGTTCAGGCTTGAGGGTAAGTCCTATCTGTATGGGAACGATGACCTTTGGTACTCAGGTCAAAGATGAAAAAACTGCCTTTGCGATCATGGATAAGGCGTATGACGCAGGTGTGAACTTTTTTGACACGGCCGAGCTTTATCCTGTGCCACCCGCATCACTTTTAGCCGGGCTGACAGAAGAGATCGTTGGAAGATGGTTAAAGACCAAGCCAAGAGAGAGTGTCATACTGGCAAGCAAGGTCGCTGGTGCTGCTTCAGGATGGTTTGTACCTCCGATCCGTCACGGTTTGACGGCTATTGATCGTTTTCACATAGAGCGTGCTGTAGAAGGCTCATTGAAGCGTCTACAAACGGATTACATTGACCTCTATCAAATGCACTGGCCTGATACTGTTGTCCCCGTAGAGGAGTCTATGGAGGCTTTTGATAGACTGGTTCAGAGTGGAAAAGTTCGTTATATCGGTACCTCTAATGATACGACTTATGGAACAATGAAAGCACTCAGTGTCTCCAAATATGAGAAACTTGCCCGTTTTGAATCCATACAAAACAACTTCTCTCTGTTAAACCGTCGCTTTTTAGATGAACTCTCAACCTTAGCGACAAACGAAAAGATCTCTCTACTTCCGTATTCTCCACTAGGCGGTGGTGTTCTCAGTGGAAAGTACAATAAAGATCCAGAAGCAAAAGGGCGCTTTAGTGACTATATGAAGTCACCAAATCAGCGGCAGCGTCTCATGGCAGTACGCTTTATGAACGACAAAACCTTAGCCTCTACCCAGGAGTATATACGTATTGCTCATGAGGCCGGTATGGATCCGGTGACTTTGGCAACAGCGTGGAGTAAGCAGTTCGATTTTGTAGCTTCAACGATCATTGGTGCAACCTCTACACAACAGTTGGATGCCTCTTTGGCGGCCATGGATCTGACCCTGAGTGATGAGGTCTTAAAAGCGTGTGATACGGTACATGACAAAATTCTCTATCCTATGGGCTAGTCTGCTTCTGCTCTTACTGAGCGGATGTGGTGCCAGACCTTTTGTAAACAGCCATGCTGCAACGATTATCTTAAAAACCCCAAAGATCAAGTTTGCTGATCAGGGTTATGTGAGAAGTAACCAAGATGTTGTAGCGCTTGAGCTTTTTTCTGCAGGCCATCCTGTGGGTAAGTTTGAGATAGAAGGTATGGTCTGTGTTGAGGGTGAAGGCTGTCTTCGTAAAAGCAGTTTTAATGAAGAGTATTTGAACGTGCATTATCCAGATACTTTGATGGAAAATGTTCTTCGGGGAGCACCAATATATGACGGGGTAAACCTTGTGAAAAATGAACATGGTTTTGAACAGCATATTTTGGATGAATTTGTGGAAATAAAGTATAGGGTCTCTGAGCGGCAGATCTATTTTAAAGATAGGGAGAATGGGGTTTTGATTAAAATCAAAAAGAGGTTGGAGTAGAGAAACTCCTATTCTTTTTTTGATTGTTGGAGTCTGTATTGTTAGTATTAGAAAATATCATTTTATCATCCTACCCTTTCTTTTTTTGACTCAGCAAAAATAGAAACAAAAAAACTGACTCTAGCGGGCTTTACCCAAGGGCATTTCCTTTGGTCACAATGTCGGTAACTACCGACTTCCCTCCCTCCACTCTCTTTTTTCCTAAAAATGACAAACTCGCGTTGCTCAAACAGTGCCATTTTCTTAACGGTAAAAAGAGAGTTCCGTTCGGCCTTGCAGATGCTAGAGAGGAAGAGCAAGCGGTGACGCATCTTTTTAAGTGAAAGCATACGCTTTCATCCCCATTCCAACAAACTCCCAGCAATAACAACGGGAGTCGTAACAATATAAAGAACGATAATCTAGCTGCTTTAGCTTGAAAGATAAATCGTGTCAACAACAGCGTCTCTCTCTTTTTCTTGAAAACTATCTCTCTGACGAGACAGAGAGATCAGCACCAACAGTGCAATACAGGGAGGTACTAAATGCCGAGTCGTAAAAAGTTCAGTTCGCCACAGTTTATATAACAAGGTAGCAACTAGACAATATACAGTTAGTGAGTAATTCAAAAGTAAGTACAAAAAAGTTTAAACTTTAAGTCAATTCAACTTAAAAGAAAAACCAAAAATCCAACACAGAATGGAACTTCAGAACAACAAAGTATAATTCCAAAAACTATCATTCAGGAAATATTATGAGCCAAAAATTTGTAGGCGCCCACACATCAGCCGCAGGTGGTGTGTTTAACGCCCCTTTGAATGCCATGAAAATAGGAGCAAAAGCCTTTGCCCTCTTTACCAAAAACCAGCGCCAATGGGCAGCGAAACCACTGGATGCAGCAACTATAGACAAGTTTAAAGAGAACCTTGAACTCAGTGGTATCTTGCCAAAGCACGTCTTGCCTCATGACTCTTATCTTATTAATCTGGGACACCCAGAGATGGAAAAAAGAGACAAGTCTTATAACGCCTTTGTTGATGAGGTAGAACGTTGTATGTTACTGGGGCTGGACAGACTGAACTTTCACCCCGGTTCTCACCTTAAAAAGATCCCGGAAGATGAGTGTTTGGATGCTATCGCTGAGAACATGAACCGTACTTTAGAATGTACTTCTGGTGTGAGTCTTGTTCTTGAAAATACAGCAGGTCAGGGAAGCAACTTAGGTTGGCGTTTTGAGCATTTGGCACATATTATTGACAAGATCGAAGACAAGTCCCGTGTAGGTGTCTGTATAGATACCTGTCATATGTTTACAGCAGGATACGACATTAGAACACGTGAGACCTATGATGCGACTTGGGATGAGTTTGAAAAAGTGGTTGGATTTAAATACCTCAAGGGTATGCATATCAACGACTCCAAGCCGCCATTAGGCTCTCATGTAGACAGACATCAAAGTATAGGTCTTGGTGAGATCGGAGCTGACGCCTTCAAGTTTTTAATGAATGATGATCGTATGAATGACATCCCATTGATCCTTGAGACCATCGATGAGACGATCTGGGATAAAGAGATTGAGATGCTTTATGGATTTGAAAAGTAAGGGTATCAAAAAGGGATAACCCTTTTTGAATCTATTACTGTTTAATGATCGAAGGGTAAGCCACTTTGATAGCAGCCCCTTGAGAAGATATAAATGAAGCAACTTCTGTATGGATCTCTGTTGTTGCTTCACCACTGTATTGTGGATCAAGCGGAGATCGATGTTCACCTTCTGTCAACCTTGAAACAGTCTTTGTCCCCGTTGGAATATATAAGTCTCCAGATGCTAGTCCTGTTGTGTTGATATCTTTAGCTTTAGTGAACTTAATAAACGGATCAGTTCCAGCCAGTGGTGCTGATGCAATACTGTTTAGAATATGTTGGTCGCCTGTTCCTTCTGAACCATTTCCTACCGCTTCTATCTCTAAGATCGAAAGGTCGGAATTACCAATAGATATTGTATAGTTTGCAGGATCAGCATCTTCAATAATGGTTTGAGATGCCAGCATAAATGATTCGTAAGAAGATGTTCCTTCGTTGATTCCAACTGCTGCAAGACCAGCCTTAATGGCAGGTGAAAATACTGGTGAGTAACGTACGATATCAATGACACCTTGCCCCGGCATAGCTAAAGTAGCTGTTTTAAGTCCAGACGTTTGGTTGACATAACCGATAGAAGAGATCGTACCTAAAGAGTGTGCTAAAAAACTTACTTTTGTTGCATCAAATGCAAGTGTAGCATTACCATCAAGGTCAGCATTTGGAATCGAAGCTTCAAGTTCTAAGAGATCAGAAGTGGTTTGATGCATATTATCACGTGTTGTCATGATATGCTCAAGGTTCATATAAAAGGTACCAGAACTATCAATGATACCATCTGGTGCTTTCGCGATTACGTTGTCGTCTGCATCTTCTGTCACAAAGTCAAAGTCAAATGTTCGTTCGATACCTGCTTTATAAAAAGGATTTTTAGATACATTTGACTCAGTGACACCATGAAGTGGAAGGTCCATAGCAACAGCAGCATGACAGATAGGTGCTCCAGCAAGTGTTTCTCCGTAAACAAAGAGGTCAGTACGTACGCGAGTGATACCATGTTGATAGATTACGACAGGCCAGCCTGCACTTGGCATATCTCCACAGCCTGAGTTTGCATTGGGGATAAATGCAACAACAGGAACAGTGACACTTGCATTGACTTCAGGTGTAAATGGACTGCTGTATTTGAACTGTCCATTTAAAGCATTGGTTGGATCTTGTGTGATGGATTGTGGCATGTATTGTGGCAATCCGGAAATATTACCATCATAGATCTGTGCCTTACCATCTGTTGGGTTTGCTGTTAATCCTAAGGCATATTTTGTAGTAAACCCTTTATTGTTCAGGGTCAATGATGAAGATCCTGCAATATTAGAAGCAATATTGGCTTGTACAGCACCAACTACTTGAGTATGGAAGTTCCAGATTTGAACAGTTTTACTAGGATCTTTTCCTGCTAAGGCTAAAACTGTCATCATCTGTCTGTTACCTTGACGGATCGCTTCTAGTGCGGCTGCTGTCTGAGCATCTAAAGAACCACCTGCTTTCACATCATTGGCTCCTAATGTTAGAGCAGTGGCAATGTCCGGAGCCAGTGCACGACCCGCAGTGTCTTTTAGATCGCTGGTCAATACAACCATATAATTGGTGTTTGATTTAAGTGGCTGTAGTGGCAAGATCACGATATTACTACCACTCTGTGTAGCGTAGTAGTCAACTCCAAAGGTAAGTTTTGAATTGATTGCAGTTACGGCACCACCCGTCATATTTACATCATATACTTGTGTGCCAGTACTAATGGTACTAGGGTCCAATGTAGCTGTGACCGGTGCTGTAATAGGTGCTGTTGTAGCAAAACCAGTAAGTTCATTGAGCTGTTTTTTGATACGAGAGTCCGTATCTGTAGGCTCGTAAGGAATGTTTAACGTTACACCATCAGGATCATTTGTAGATGAGCTGTTAGGTGCATAAAGAATATTGTTAGGATAAGGGATTTTCCCTTCAGTAGGGTTAAAAACAGCATATCCTGCGATTTTGTCTTCTACGGTATTGCCTACAAGAGAGTCTTGTAGTTTGGTTCCTCTCTCTGTTTCACAACCACTTATGAGTAGGGCTGCAGCTGTGGCAGCTAGTAGTAAAGTCTTATAATTCATAATAGCTCCTAAAATTTCACGTTCAGCTGTGCACTGAAGATATCGACGCTCGCGTCATAATTACCTTTGAGTGTATGGGCAAGTGTTGCTTGACTTGACTCAAAAGTGTTGTTGATGGATGTATCAGCGACAAAAAGATGGCTGTAGCCTAAGTCCATGCCAACGATCTCAGAAAATTGCCAACCCATACCGAGAGAGGTCCAAATACGATCATTGTCCGGTATACGTGGTGTACGGTACTCTGCACTTTTAACGGCTTTTTGATCATACGCAAGACCCGCTCTGAAAACGATGGCTTCATCTAGATGATAACGACCACCTAGAGCAGCGCGCCACTGGTCTTGGTAGTTCTCAGTGGTGACAGAGTCAGGCTGTTTCGGGTTGTCATACTTTATACGCAACTCTTCAAAAACACTCCAGTTGGTCCATGTGACATCTGCCATAAGATCAAAGTCACTGAAGTTCTGGAAAAGACTGAGTGAGGCACTTGCTGGAAGCTCAACGGTGGCATAAAGTGTAGTGTCAGTAAAAATCCCTGTACTGACGATAGGTCCCGATGCAGAGTTCATTGTGAAATCAGCATCACCTTTAACGTCATGGCTTATGCTTGAACGGTAGGCAAGTGAGATACGTGTACTCTTTTGTGGCTCATAAACAAGACCAACATTCCAACCATATGAGAGACTGTCTGTATTGTCAGCGGTAAGTGAAGCGAAACTGTCTGCACTGTTTGGTGAACCTAACAATGCTCCAGTATCTACAGCGCTTGTCAAGGTAACGTCTACATATTGAAGACTGGCACCTGCACCAATGCTCCACTGCTCGTTAATACGCCAAGCAATAGCCGGGTTGAAGTTGATGGTTGTCAACTCTGTGTTAACAGCGTGGTATCGACCGACCCAGTCATCATCATACTTGGTACCCAGACCAAAAGGTGCATTAAGGCTCACCCCGAGGTAGATACTGTCAGTGACTTGACCTACATAGTAGAGGTTAGGTACAAAAGCATTTTTACCCCCTTGAGAGTCTGGACCGGAGAGGGCAGAACCATCTGCATTGGTGGAACCATCGTTGGTAAAGTCAGCAGTAGGGACGATAAGGTGTCCGGCGACTACAGCGTTTTGACCTTTTAGAAGTGTCATGGAAGCGGGGTTGAACCAGACAGTAGAAGCATCTTCACCTGCTGCACCACCACTGGAAAAAGCAGACCCCATACCCGAGGCAGAATTCTCAATAATAGCAAAACCGGCAGCATGAACCATGCTTGTAGTAAGTACCGATGCAGCTATAACTGAGCGTAAAAGTTTTGGTCTTGTGATCGACATGTAACACTCCTGTTGCAAAAATATAACCTTTACTATAGACATGGTGGTATTAAAAAGGGCTAAATCTAACGAAAATTGCCAATCTTACATTTACAATGTGTTAACTTAGCAAAAAAGTGGGCTCAATGTAGAGAAAATATTAAGTTATTAAAGAAAGTTATAATATAAGTATGGCAGAATAGATGCATTCTACTGTGTATAGTCTCTTAATGAGAATGATCCCCAGTACTTAGGAGAACTAATGAAAAAACTACTATTGATCTCTGTTGCAGCAGCAACAACGCTTATGGCATCAGGATATAAAATCCCTGAACAGTCTTTAAATGCTACGGCATTAGCCGGTGCATATGTCTCAAATGCATCGACTGCAGATGCTGCTTACTACAATCCGGCGAACATGGCGTTTATGAGTGAAGATAAACAACTTGAACTCAACTTGATGTATATTCATCTTAACCCGACTGACTTCGAAGGGTCTGCAGGTGGGGTACCATCGCATACTGCACAAAGTGCATCAGAAGATTTTGTATTACCGCAAATCTATCTTGTGAGTGCACCTATTGGTGAAGATGAAGATGTACGTATGGGTCTTTCTGTAAATGCTCCTGCCGGCTTGTCTAAACAGTGGCCAGAAGGGATAGAAGCAAATATGGCAAAAGAGTTTACTTTGAAAGTCATCGAAGTCAACCCAACGTTGTCATATAGACTTATGGATAATCTCTCCATAGCTGGCGGTATACGTTTTGTCTATTCAGAAGGTGTTGTCAAAACAGCAGCAGGTGGCGGTAACCTGGATTTAACAGGTGATAGCTGGGATCTGGGATACAACCTTGCCTTAGCTTATAAACCACTCGATATGTGGGCAATGGCATTAACGTATCGCTCGGATGTTGAGTTGACTGAAGAAGGTGGAAATACTTTTATTCATCCACAGTATGGCCAAGTGACAACACCGGCAAGTGTGTCAGTACCATTGCCCGGAACACTAACTCTTGCCACTGATGTTGATGTGACAGAAAGTACAAATATTGAATTAACATATGAGAGAACATTCTGGTCATCATATGAAGAGATCAATATTCAAATTCCTGCTGCAGGAATACTCCCAGGAATGCCAGATGCCAAAAATTGGGTAGACACTAACACTGTCCGTTTGGGTCTGACTCAAGGTGTTGGTGAGACATTGGATATTATGGTAGGTGTGGCATATGATGAGACTCCAGTCCCTGTTGAAACACTTGGCTTTGAACTTTCGGACAGTGACGCTGTTATTGCCTCTGTTGGTGTACGTTGGGCTGTAAATGAGAAAGTAGATATAGGTGCGGCGATTCTATATGATACAAAATCTGACAGAACCATTGAAGTATCGGATAACAATACTAAGGGAATCAACGGTACTTTTTCTGGTTCAAGTGCTGTGCTTGCAAGTTTTGGTCTAGGTTACAAGTTCTAAAAATAATTTCTAAGCTGCCCTCTTTTTTTTGGAAGGGAGGGGGGCTGACAAAACTGTTATCTGATTTGGTCCACCTTTCAAAACTCTAGCCCTCCTCAGCACTAGAGAGGAGCTTATAATCAAAATGCCCTTTACTTCCACCTCTTTTTTAACTACAATAATCACTTATAAAACAAGGAAGTACGATGTCTATTAACTACCCTTATCAAAATTTTTATGACATGCTTGAGACGGCAGCACGCTCTAAGCCTAACAAAACGGTTATATTTATAGATGATGCAAAAGTGAGTTATAAAGCATTTTTACAAAAGGTAGATGCTTTTGCGCGGTTTTTAGAGATAGCGGATGTTGGTGTTGGTGATCGTGTAGGTATGATAGCACCGAACTCTGAAGCATTTGTAGTCAGTGTTTATGCCATTACTAAAATCGGTGCGGTGGTCGTTCCTATAAACAACATGTTAAAAGCTAATGAGTATGAGTATATTTTAAATGATGCTGAAGTGAAACTTCTTATTACCTCGAAACAGTATATGAAAGAGGTAGGTAAACTTAGAGAGAACACGTTGGTAGATAAGGTTGTATGGCTCGATGAGGCACCTGTTTTAAACAGTCATAACATTGTGTTTGACGAGGTGTTGGAGACACATCAGCATGGTGAAGAATGTAAGGCACTTTCTAAACTAGATGACATGGCCATTATATTTTACACTTCTGGGACTACGGGTAACCCTAAGGGCGCGATGATGAGTTACAGAAACCTTTTTCACAACATAATCACAGGTTCAGAGCGTTTTAATGTCACCTCTAAAGACCGCTTTATAGTCTACTTACCAATGTTCCATGCCTTTACCTTTACGGTGATGTTAATGATCCCTTTTTATAATAAAAGCTCTTTTGTCATCATCCCAAAACTCTTGCCCTTTAGTAACATCATCAAGCAGACCTTGCTAAAACGTGTCACTGTCTTTTTAGGGGTTCCTGATGTTTACAATGCCCTCATAAAAGCGAAACTGCCTTGGTACTTTATGTGGTTTAACAAGATCAGAGTCTTTATCTCCGGGGCATCTGCTCTGAGTGAAGAGACCCTGAACAAGTTCAACGAGAAGTTTAGCCGTGCGACAATGCTCGAGGGTTATGGACTGAGTGAGTGCTCTCCTGTCGTCTCTGTCAATCCTATGGACATACAAAAACCGATGTCTATTGGACCCGCCTTGAGAGGTTGTGAAGTGAAGATCGTTGATGATGAGATGGTTGAAGTCCCTGTAGGCCAGATTGGTGAGTTGATCGTCAAGGGTGACAATGTCATGATGGGCTATTTGAACAGACCCGAGTCGACTGAAGAGACTATTATCAACGGGTGGTTGCGTACCGGGGACCTGGGTAAGATGGACAGTGATGGTTACATTTACATTGTAGACCGTATGAAAGATCTTATTATCTCTAAAGGGATCAACATCTACCCCCGCCAGATCGAAGAGGAGTTGATGAAGTTGGCGTATATTAAACAAGGCGCTGTTATTGGGATCAAGGATCCTCACAGTGGAGAGGTACCGGTAGCTTATGTGGAACTTGATGATGAGGCAGACCAAACTGAAGTGACACCAAATAAGATCAAAAAAGATCTTAAAGCTGTTTTGGCAAACTTCAAGGTGCCTAAAAATGTAGTCATTGTAGATGAACTGCCTAAGACGGCTACAGGTAAAGTACTTAAACGTAAAATCAAAGAGATGCATTTGGACGCATAAGTCTATTTGAAAGAGTCTCGTCTACTCTTTTTTCTTTTAAGTTAGAAAACCTAACCAACTCCTCACATAAAATAGACTAATATACATTTACAAAACATATAGAGGTATATTTGAAATATTTAATCAATTTTTTAGAAGCGAAAGATGTGACCAAGTCAGAGGTCTATACCCAACTTAAATGTACTGAGGATGAGGCAAAGGTGTTACAACTGTTGTCTCAAAAGTACATCGCGGGTAATGAAGATATGTTGGTGGTCGATATCTTGCAGACTCTTTTTGGTGAAAAAGATTACACCTACATTCAACATCTTGGACTGATAAAGTCGCTGCTAGAGTTGGGTTGGGTCATACAGCACAGCTTTACTCCACTCAAGATCAACGATATTACAGAACTGGAACTTTTAAACACGGCAGTGGCCTTGACCACATCTTTTTTACGTCTGTTGCAAGAGGGTGCTTTTGAGCTTGAACTTCCAGATATCAAACCCTATGAAGATCATCTTGAGTATTTGCAAGATCAATTTTTCCGCATAGAACTTTATCAAAAGATGAGTACTATTCGTCAAAATGTTCATGAACACTCTTTGGGCATCAACCGTATTCGCTCCAAGTTGGAGTTACTGGAAAAACGCATAGAAGAGCGTGTAGCTGTTACGACCAAAGATGTAGTTTTGGAGAAGTTTTTTAAACAGAAAAAGTTGGATGCCAAAGAGCAAGTGATCTTTTTAGCGCTACTTAAAGAGGAGTATAATGCAGGAGATGCTTCTCTTCGTGAGATGAATGCATTGATAGATCTTATCTCTTTAGACGAGTATGACCGTATTAAAAACCGTTCATTGTTAGAAGATGGTTCTACCCTGTTGACAGGAGAGATCATTGATTATGAGGAGATGCTTAACCCATTTGGCGGGATCTCTCGTGCTTTCTATCTTGTAGATGAGGTGGTGCAGTCTATTATGCATCCTCAAAAAAAGAAAAAAGTCCATAAACTTAAAATGGACATGGCCATTAAAGATCAAGATATTTTCGAACTTATAGACCCAGACCATGACCTTACAGATGTTGTTTTAAACCCAAAAACAGAGGAAACCTTACAAAACCTGATGCGTCAGATGGATAAAGAGGTCATGGCACGTTTGGTTGAGTGGGGTATTAAAAAGAAAAAAGGTGCCCTGGATGCACGGATCATCTTTTATGGTCCTCCTGGTACGGGTAAGACGATGACCTCTTACTCTCTAGCGAAGTCTCTTAAGCGTCAGGTCCTTGCTTTTGACTGTTCTAAAATACTTTCGATGTATGTGGGAGAGAGTGAAAAAAATGTACGTAAGATCTTTGACACGTTTAAAGAACTGAGTTCTAAGACTAAGACAGAACCTATTTTACTGCTTAATGAAGCAGACCAGTTTTTAAGCTCTCGTTCCAGTGGGCCTGGTGGCGGTGCGGAGCAGATGCACAACCAGATGCAAAATATTTTTCTTGAACAGATCGAGCAGTTTGAGGGTATCTTGATCGCAACGACCAATTTACTAGAAAATATTGATGCTGCATTTTCTCGCCGTTTTAACTACAAAATAGAGTTTAAACGTCCTAACAAAGCACAGCGTCAACGTTTATGGAAAATGATGTTACCTGAAAATGCACCTTATGCAGATGATTTTGATATTGAAGCGTTAACGAAGTATGACTTGAGTGGCGGTCAGATCAACCTTATTGTCAAAAATTGTGCTTACGCGGTGGCTACGCAAGAAGAGCCTCTCTTTACTATGGCTATTTTTGAGCAGGAGATCGAGAAGGAGAAAAAAGGAAACTTCGATAGTGAAGGGAAGTCTATGGGCTTTCTTTCCTAAGTTGCCCTTTGCGTCATTTTGAACTAGACTCAAAACCTACCCATTTTCTTTCGTCACTCCGGACTTGATCCGGAGTCTACTTCTTATTGTTTCTTGCTTTTAAACTTCCTTAGTCTTTGAACCTTTATCGTCCTATCCTTTCTTTTTTTGACTCAGCAAAAAGAGAAACAAAAAAACTGCCTCTAGCGGGCTTCAGGGTCGGTAGCTACCGACTACCCTCTCTCCACTCTCTTTTTCCCTAAAAATAACAAACTCGCGTTGCTCAAACAGTGTCATTTTCTTAACGGTAAAATGAGAGTTCCATTCGGCCTTGCAGATGCTAGAGAGGAAGAGCAAATGGTGACGCATTATTAAAAGTAAAAGCCATTCGCTTTTATCCCCATTCTAACAAACTCGTAGCACTAACAACTGGAGTCGTAGTAATATAAAGAACAATGTAGTAACTACTTTAGATTGAAAGTTACTTCGTCATAACAACAGCGTCTCTCTCTTTTTCTTGAAAACTATCTCTCTGACGCGACAGAGAGAAAAAGTTCAGCCCGCCACAATTTGAACTATAAAGGTAGCATCTAAACAAGAAAGAGCTTATTAAAAAATCACTAAGTCAAAACGAGTTAATAATTACAATAAAGAATCAAAACACCTAAACTTGAGAAGAATTCTCCATTGTTACCAAAATAAACACTCCCAAAACCATAGCATTTTAACTTGTAACAGTTAGTAGCACACCCCTATGATTTCAAAACAGAAGGAAAGTAGCTTTAAAGCTCTTTAGGCTATATTACACTTAACTGTTTTTTCTATAGAAAACATAGCGTTGAAAAGCCCTATTTGTAGGTGTTTTTAGATGTTTATAAACAAAAAAAAAGGTTAACTGTATGGAACATGTAAGTACTACAAGCCCTTATCTTGGGGTGTTCATACTCTTCGTAGTTACATTTGGTGCATTTTATGCAACCACAGTGGCTGCACGTTGGGCGAGTCGCGCTCTAGCACGTAAGGACACTGAAAAGCTGAAACTCTCGATCTATGAATGTGGACCTGAAGTCACAAAACAGCCAAACCGTATCTCGACACAGTTCTACCTGTTCGCACTACTGTTTCTACTGTTTGATGTAGAAGTTGTCTTTATGTTCCCATGGGCGATCGACTTCAAACTACTAGGCTGGTTCGGTTTTGCTGAGATGCTTATGTTCATCTTGCTATTAGCGATCGGTTTTATCTACGCATGGAAAAAAGGAGCCCTTGAATGGCACAACATCAAGTAAATTATTCACAAGACAATGGTCTTCCAGTTGCTTTGACAACAATAGACAAGGTTGTTAACTGGGGACGTTCGAACTCACTATGGGCTTTGACTTATGGTCTGGCATGTTGTGGTATCGAGATGATGGCTTCGGGTGCATCCCGTTATGACTTCGACCGTTATGGAACGATCTTCCGTTCTTCTCCTCGTCAGTCAGAGCTGATGATCGTTGCCGGTACATTGACCAAAAAGCATGCTGAGTTCATCAAGCGTCTTTATGACCAGATGGCAGAGCCTCGTTGGGTTATCTCAATGGGTTCATGTGCAAACACTGGTGGTATGTTCAACACATATGCAACCGTTCAGGGTGTTGATCGTGTTATCCCTGTCGACCTTTATCTTCCAGGTTGTGCACCACGTCCGGAGACACTTCAGTATGCAGTTATGATGCTGCAAAAGAAGATCCGTAAAGAAAAAGCGGGCAATGCACAACGTCCTAAGAGGTTATTATAATGAGAGCCTATAAGCCAAAAGATGACGTACAGAAAAAGTCGTATTACACAGACCGTTACTGGGTAGCACCAATGGTGCCAAAGTCAAAAGTCGAAGATGATGCTGTTTTCGCTGCTGATCTTGAAGCGATCAAGACAAAGTTTGAAGTAAGTGATGCTTATATTCAAGTTGAGCAGATGGTTGTCTACATCAAAGCTGAAGACAACGTAGGTGTCTTGAAGTTAATGAAAGAGGAGTTGGGTTATACACAACTCTCGGAGATGTCAGCTATCGACTGGATCGCCAAGCAGGGCCAGTTCGAGATCTTCTATCAGATGCTTTCAATGGGCAAGCGTAAGCGTATCCGTGTGAAATGTTTCATCGACCAAAAACAGGCGATAGAGAGTGTTAATCCACTTTTCCGTTCTGCTGACTGGGCTGAACGTGAGATGTTTGACATGTTTGGTGTGATCGTAAACAACCACCCTTATATGAAACGTATCTTGATGCCAGACGATTGGGAAGGTCATCCATTATTAAAGACTTATCCTTTACAAGGTGATGAGTTCGCTGCATGGTACGAAGTTGACCGCATTTACGGTAAAGAGGCACGTGACATCATTGGGCCTGAGATCCGTGAAAGCGCTAGAGTAGACCGTTATGACACGGAACGTTTCTCTCGTCTTGGCTTCGAGGTACCTATGGGTACTGAGCCTAAGGCTAAAGATGCAGAAGAGACACCACTTGCTTATCAAGAAGAGGGCGGTGTCTTTATGATTGACAAATTTGAAGATGACAAAACTGAGATCATCTCAGACAGAAAGAGATAGGGGCGAAGATGCAACAACCAAATAGATTACGTCCGTTTTTTGAGAATATTACCTTTGATCGAGAAGATAATGAGATGATCGTTAACTTCGGACCGCAGCACCCTTCGGCGCACGGTCAGTTACGTCTTATCCTTCACCTGCAACAAGAGCAGATCGTGAAAGCACACCCGGATGTCGGTTACCTTCACCGTGGTATGGAGAAGATGGGCGAGAACATGATTTACAATGAATTCATGCCGACTACAGACCGTATGGACTACATTGCGTCAAGCTCTAACAACTATGGTTTTGCCTTAGCTGTTGAGAAGCTTATAGACGTCACTGTTCCACGTCGTGCTCAAGTCATCCGTATGATGCTTTTAGAGATCAACCGTCTTATCTCTCACCTTTTCTGGTTAGCGACAACGGCACTGGACATCGGTGCGATGACAGTTTTCCTTTACGCTTTCCGTGAGCGTGAGTACCTTATGGATATCATCGAAGATTACTGTGGTGCGCGTTTGACACATGCAGCGATCCGTATCGGTGGTGTACCTTTGGACATTCCAGACAACTTTATCCCGGATCTTAAAGATTTCCTTGACAAGTTGCCAGCGAATATCAAAGATTATGAAGACCTTCTTGACACCAATCGTATTTGGTTGATGAGAATGGAAAACGTTGGTATTATCTCTGAAGAGATGGCACTTTCATGGGGCTGTTCAGGTCCAATGTTGCGCGCTTCCAATGTTGCTTGGGACATTCGTAAAGAAGAGCCATATGAACTTTATGACGAAGTAGAGTTTGAAGTTCCTTACTCCGACAAGTGTGATAACTACGCACGTTACAAGATCTACATGCAAGAGATGCGTGAGTCTGCTAAGATCCTTTATCAGACAATCGACATGTATGCTGAGACTGTAAAGAACAATGAGACTGAATTGATGGCACATGCACCACAATACATCTCTGCACCAAAGCTTGAATTAATGACGCAAAACTACTCATTAATGCAACACTTTGTACTTGTAACACAAGGTATGCGCCCACCAGTTGGTGAAGTTTATGTTGCTACTGAGTCACCAAAAGGTGAACTAGGTTTCTACATAAATTCACAAGGTGGTCCATACCCATACCGTCTAAAACTTCGTGCACCATCGTTTTGGCACACAGGTATTTTGACAGACCTACTTCCGGGTCATTATATTCCGGATGTTGTTTCAATCATCGGTACGACTAACATCGTATTCGGTGAAGTTGATCGTTAAGGAGAGCAGATGAAACGTTATGATTTACGCCATCTTAAAGATGAGTTTGAGCCAAGAATGAAAGAGATTTTGGTAGACAAACATCCTGCTGGAGAGGTCGCTATATTTCTTTTTGAAATTGGTGATTTTACCGCGATTCAACGTAGTGCTGACCTCGTAAAAGAGTGTGGGCTTGAGTTAGCTAACTCATTGAAATTCAATGAAGCTGACTGGACGATTGTCGTCAAAAAATAAGGGTATATACCTATGAGTAAAGTCTTTTTTTCGACCTGGCGTGGTGAGTCTATCAACAACATTGATAAGGCTGACGATGCATGGGAAGAATCAGCATATAATCTGCCTGAGCAGTACAACGAGCATAGCTCATCAAAAGCCTTTATAGGTTGGGATGGTGTTGCGCTTTTTGACTCAGAAGTAGATGTCGTTCGCCTGGCAACGGAGTACGCAGCACAGTATCAGGTCTATTCTGAAGCATGTGGCCGTTGTGCACCGGGACGCTGGGGTGGGCGCATATTGTATGACCTGATGGATAAGATCGCGCGTGGCGAAGGGACAATGCAAGATATGGATCACCTCAAAGAGGTCTCCCGTACCATGCAGAGTACTTCAAAATGTGAGATTGGTAAGACCGTACCAACACCACTACTTGACCTTATGGAGCATTTTGAAGCTGATTTTGTGCGTTGTATTGATGAACAAAAACCTTCTAAGCACTACGCTGAATCAGTTAGCTACATCGCTAAGGTGACAGCACCATGTACAGATGCTTGTCCGGCTCATGTAGATATTCCAGGTTATATAGAAGGTGTTCGTGACCTTCGTTTTGATGACTCTTTAACTGCAACACGTCAGACGATGCCACTTGCACATACCTGTGGTCGTGTATGCCCACATCCGTGTGAAGATGCGTGTCGTCGTACAAACCTTGATGAGCCTATTTCAATTATGGCACTGAAACGTTTAGGCGCAGATTACGAAACAGACCATGGCTTTGGTTTTTTCCATCCTGCAGAGAAAAAACCAGATACAGGTAAAAAAGTAGCTATCGTTGGTTCTGGTCCTGCTGGCCTTACGGCAGCATACTATCTTGCCTTGGACGGGATCCACTGTGATGTTTACGAAGCACTGCCTGTTCTTGGTGGTGAGGTTGCTGTTGGTGTACCTGAATATCGTATGCCGATCGACAAATACAACCAAGATATCGAAGCTGTTCGTGACTTAGGTGTTAATTTCATCGTTAATACACCAGTCACTGCTGAGATGATGCGTCAGTTTGAGACAGACTATGACGCGACTATGGTTGCTGCTGGAACCCGTCTTTCCAAGAAAGTACGTTGTGGTAATGAACGTCCAGAGGTCCAAGGTTACTGGGGTGCTATTGACTTCCTTGATCGTGTAAACCTTTATGAAAAGTATGACATCAAGATACCAAAAGAGGTTCAAGAAGAGAACCTTTTAACAACTGACTTTGTTGATCTTACGGGTAAAACTGTTGTTTGTGTTGGTGGTGGATTTACCTCTATGGACGTTGTACGTTGTTCGATTCGTGCGGGCGCAGAAAAGGTCTATATGATCTATCGTCGTGATGAAAAGACGATCATTCGTAATACAACCTATGAAGAGTACCATGAAGCTGTCGAAGAGGGTGTTGAATTTCTGTTCCACTCTGCTGTTGAAGAGATGGTGGATGAAAACGATGTACTTAAGACACTTAAGATCAACAAGTTTGAACTGGTTCCTGATCCAAATGGTGGCCGCGCGCAACTGGTAAAGATCGAGGGTGCTGACTATAACATCGATGCTGACTACCTTATCCCTGCAGTATCACAGAGTGCTGATTTTGCCTTGTTACCAGAAGAGTGGGAACTTGAGATGACCTCTTGGGGAACATTGTTGACAAACGGTAAAGATTACATGACATCACGTCCAGGTGTCTTTGCTGCAGGTGACTGTGAGTATGGTCCGATGACGATTGTCAATGCCGTCGGTCAAGCTAAGCGCGCTGCTTCTGTAATGAGTCGTTATGTCCAAAATGGTGGCAAGATCACCTTGACAGATGACGAGATCATGGAAGACCACTTGCGTCGTATGAAAGTCTATGACAAAAAAGAGAAGATAGTTGGTTGGCTTCCTGGACTTCCTCGTGAAGAGTCAGAAGTCCTTGATGTTGATGTGCGTAAGTTCAACAACATGGAAGTTAACCTAGGATTTACACAAGAACAAGCATTAGGCGAAGCAGATCGCTGTATGCGTTGTTACTATATCGCGATGGTCGCGTACTAAAGGGAGGTCGGATGATTAATTTTAAGATAAACGGCCACTCAGTAACGGCTGAACGTGGTGAGACTATTATCAATGTTGCCCGTCGTGAAGATATTTATATCCCAACGATGTGTTACCTTGAAAAGACAACACCGTGTGCATCATGTCGTCTATGTAGTGTAGAAGTTGAAGGTATGGACGGTTTTGTTCTTGCGTGTAACACCCCACCAACTGAAGGTATTAACATCATCACTGACTCTGATGTGTTAGAGACAGAACGTACTAATATTATGCGTATGTATGATGTCAATCACCCTCTAGAGTGTGGCGTCTGTGATAAGTCAGGTGAGTGTGATCTTCAGAATAAGACATTAGAGTTTAATGTTGGTGTTCAACAGTTCGCCGCGAAAGATCAGCCACGAAAGATAGAGAACTGGGGCCTTATAAACTATGACCCAAGTCTCTGTATCTTATGTGAAAAATGTACTCACGTCTGTAATGAAGTGATTGGTGATGATGCCTTAGACCTTCTTTTTGGTGGTTATAACTCCAAGGTCATCCCTAAAAACTCTGATGTACTTGACTGTACTTTCTGTGGTGAGTGTATTGCAGTTTGTCCAGTAGGTGCATTGATCAGTTCAGACTTCCAGTATAGTGCAAACTCATGGGAACTCTCAAAAGTACCGGCAACGTGTGCACACTGTAGTGCTGGTTGTGCTTTAGAGTATGAAGTCAAACATGCTGGTATTGATTCTAATGGTACTGAGAGCATTTATCGTGTGAAAAACAACTTTGAGTATGCAACACTTTGTGGTGCAGGACGATTTGGTTTTGACTATGATAATAAAGCAACTAAAGATGAAGCGGCATTTGTAAAAGCAGTAGAAGCTGTCAGCAAAGCCAAAGCGATCCGTTTCTCTTCTTTGATCACCAACGAAGAGGCTATGATCTTAAAAGCACTGAAAGAGAAGCTGGGACTTAAACTCTTTAACAGAGATGCCCGTCATATGCAGCTTTTTATGGATGCTTACGCTTCGGTGAGTGGAACGAAACACTACTCTGCAGATCTTGAAAGTCTCAAAGCATCGGACGCAATTATAGTGATTGGTAGTCGTATAGCGACTGACAATCCTGGTGTGCGTTACGCTATGACCACTGCTGCACGTCATAATGGTGCAAAAGTGGTTTACATGCACCCTCTTGAAGATGCACTGCTTCAAAATACTGTGACACAGTTTGTGAAGTATGAAGTCGGAACAGAAGAGGGTGTCTTAGCACTACTTGCGCAGACACTAATAGTAGACCAAGAACTGACACAACGTGAGCAAGCTTTTATCGATACTCTTGATGAAGGTTACTTAAGTGCTGAGACCAATGTTGGAGACGACGAACTTGAACTGATGAAAAAGCAGTTTTTACGTTCTAAATCCAAGACCTTAGTCATCGGTTCAGATATATTGGCACATGAACGTGTTGAGAATATTGCACGTTTGGTGGCACTTATTGAAAAGTACGGTGATTTTAAAGTACTGGTAGTACCTACTGAGGTCAATACACTTGGTGTCTCGTTGATCGCTGATCTAGATATCGATGATTATAGTGAAAATGTTGTGGGTTATAATGCTAAAGGCAACTTTGTGATCTCTGCTTTAGAAGGTGCGGACTTAGACGTTGCTGCCTTTAATCAGCAAGAGGGAACAGTGGTCAGCATTGATAAACGTCTGCTTCCTACCAATGTGGCTTTAGGTTTTGAAGGTTATACTTTAAATGATATTGCCAATGCACTGGGCGTTTTTGCTGAAAATACAATTGATTACACATCGAACTTACCAGAAAAGAGTGGTTTCAAAGCCGTTGGTTTTGATGACCTGGGTAATTTCTACTCTGCTAAAGGTGTTGATGAACGCGGTTATGTTCTTGAGGGTGTAAAAGTTCATCGTGGAGGGCATCCTGAAGAGGTCGCCGAGCTTCCTGAGTTTAATGGAGCGGTGATCTATCATGCCAATCCAGTACTTCAGTTCAATGCATTTACTGCAACAACTGAACAACTTGAAAATGACAACAACCTGTACGGTTCAGCATCATTTGCAGCTGCAGCCCGTCTTAGTGACGGTGATGCAGTCTCATTTGTCTATGCTGGTGAAACTGTTCGTCGTATTTTCAAGCTTGATAATACACTCAAAGGGACGGTTGCTCTGCATCCAACCTTTGACTTGGGTCTAAATGTACGAAGTGATTATCGCTTCGAGACAGTAAATTTTAAGAGAGAGAGTAAATAGGTATGAGTGAAATAACTATTACGATAGACGGTAAAGAGGTTAAAACGCAAGAGGGTGAACTTATCCTTAACGCTGCGCGTGCTAATGATATCTTTATCCCAGCTATCTGTTATCTGACACGCTGTAGTCCAACACTGGCGTGTCGTATCTGTCTTGTTGAAGCAGATGGAAAACAGGTGTATGCTTGTAATGCCAAAAGTAAAGATGGTATGGAGATCACAACATCGACTGAGACGATCGAAGCTGAAAAGCGTGCGATCATGGAAGTCTATGATGTCAACCACCCACTACAGTGTGGTGTTTGTGATCAATCAGGTGAGTGTGAGCTTCAAAACTATACTCTAGAAGTTGGTGTTGACTCTCAGAGTTATGCGATCAAAGATGTTGACCGATCGATCCAGAACTGGGGTCTTCTTAACTATGATCCAAGTCTCTGTATTATGTGTGAACGTTGTACAACTGTCTGTAAAGATATGATCGGTGACGGTGCTTTAAGTACTCGTCCTCGTGGCTCAGATGCTATTGATGCTGAGTTTAAAGAGAGTATGCCTAAAGATGCGTACTCTATGTGGAACAAACTGAACAAGTCATTGATCCAGCCAAATAACGGTGAGACGCTTGACTGTACCGATTGTGGTGAGTGTTCAGCAGTTTGTCCTGTTGGGGCTATCGTCTCTGCAGACTTCCAGTACACATCTAATTCATGGGAGTTGACTAAGGTCCCTGCCACCTGTTCACACTGTTCAGCCGGATGTCAGATCCAGTATGAAGTAAAACATGACAGTATTGATGCGCCTGAACCTAAGATCTACCGTGTTCAAAATGAGTGGAACTATGTTTCACTTTGTGGTGCAGGTCGTTATGGCTACAACTTCGAAAACAAGGTTGAAGGTAAAGACGAAGCGGCATTTGCTAAAGCAGTTGAAGCCTTTGAAAAAGCAGACACTATTGCGTTTGATTCTCAGATCACTAATGAAGAGGCACTGATCCTTCAAAAGTTAAAAGAGACACGTGGCTATAAGCTGATCAATGAAGAGGCACGTAAGCTTGCTGCATTTATGAAAGCTTATGCTTCCGTAAGTGGTAATGCGACTTTTAAAACACCACTTAAAGCAGTCAATGATGCGAACTTTGTCATCTCTGTAGGTTCTGCAGTAAAGACAGATAATCCAAATGCACGTTTTGCATTGAACAACTCTATGATCATGAACAAGGGTGCGGCAATGTATTTCCACCCTGTTGCTGATCCTGTTGTAGAGAGTATGGGTAAAAACATCATGGCAATTAATCATGCGCCTATGCAAGAAGAGGCCGTGATGTACCTTATCTTGGACCTTTTTGCTAAAAAAGATGTTTTACCTGCTGAAGTTGCTGAGTATATTGCTTCATTTCACTCGATGAAGACAGTGACAGTAACGGAGACGGTTAAAGAGAAGGTCATTGAGATCGTCAAAGAGATGAAGGTCAATGAAGAGACAGGCGAAGAAGAAGAGATCGAAGTCGAGAAGTCTAAGATGGTCCCTAAAAAGGTCCAAAAAGAGGTAGAAGTCGATGATAACCGTCTTTTGGAGATCATTGGTGCACCGAAGAAGTTTGATGAGACAATGGAGAAGATGTTGAAGAAAAAAGACACCTTCGCTATGATGGTCGGTCCTGATTTCTACAGCCATCCAAATGCTGCCAACCTTGCACGTTTGGTCGCTCTTGTTGAAAAATATACAGCATTTAGTATCACTATGATCCCTGAAAAAGGAAACTCACTTGGTGTTGCTATGATCTGTGAGCTTGATGAGAGTACTGGTAAATACAGTGTTGGTTATAACGTTGCGGCTGACTTTGTTTTAAGCGCAGCAGGCAAAGGTGATCTTGATATGCCGGCGATGAACCAGCAAGAGGGAACACTGACAAGTATCCAACTGCGTGTGAACCCAACCAATGCAGCACTTCCATATGAAGGTTACGAGCTTAATGACATCGCCAATGCACTGGGTCTCAATGCTAAAGAGACGATAGATTATACAGAGATGTTAGGTGCTGTTGCAGGTTTCAAAGCTGAAAAATTTGACGATCTTCCAAATCACTACACCAACAAAGGTGAAGAGATGCGTGGATATGCGTTAGAGATCACAGAAGCAACTACTGTTGATGAAAACGTAGAGAAGTTTGATGAAGATGCAGCGATGAAAGAGGCACTTGTCTATCTTGCAAACCCAACTTTACAGTTTAATGACTTTACGAACATGTCTCATCAGTTAAATGAAGAAGTGGGTCTGTATGTGAGTAGTGACTACGCAAAAGCAAATGAATTAGCAGAAGGTGACAAGGTTGCTGTTGAGACAACAAAAGGTTCTTTGGAACTTCATGTTAAAATAGACAGTAAAATCGGCGGAAATATTCCGTTTGTTCCAAGTTTTGACTCTAATCTTAACTCTGAGGCACTCTTTAACGACTATCGTTTTTGCAGTGCAACAATTAAAAAGGTGTAATTAATGGAAACAGCATATTTCATAGAGACGATTATTAAGATCGTTGTGATCTTGTTAGTCTTCTCAGCGCTAGCAGGTTTTGGTACCTACTTTGAGCGTAAGATACTTGCATTTATGCAACGTCGTCTTGGGCCAATGAATGTTGGACCATTTGGTGTACTTCAGATCGCGGCAGATGGTATTAAACTCTTTACTAAAGAGGATATTGTTCCAACAAATGCTGTTGGTCCGATCTTTAAGATTGCACCGGTCATCACAGCAGCAACAGCATTTATGGCAGCAGCAGCGATTCCTTTTATGCCACAGTTTACGATCTTCGGTTATACCGTTCACCCGATCGTAGCTGATGTTAACATCGGTATATTGTATATTCTAGGTGTTATGGCAGTTGGTTTTTACGGACCACTTTTAGGTTCACTTGCTTCAAGTAATAAGTTTGCACTTCTTTCTGCTGCACGTGCGGCAGCTGTATTTATCTCTTATGAGGTTGTTACAGGTCTTGCGCTGCTTGCACCACTGATGATGGTTGGTTCGTTCTCTCTGATCGATTTTAACAACTATCAGGCAGGCGGTGTGGGTGACTGGATCATCTGGTCACAACCTGTAGCGTTTGTTCTTTTCTGGATCGCAGCATTTGCAGAAACAGGTCGTACACCGTTCCACTTGGTGGCGAATGACCACGAGATCATTGATGGTTTTGGTACAGAGTACTCGGGTATGCGTTGGGGTCTGTTCTTCATCGGTGAGTATGCAAACATGTTCTTTATCTCGTTTGTGATCGTCCTTCTTTTCCTTGGTGGATTTGGTGATGGTTCGGTCTTTGGTGCATTGATGTTCTTGTTGAAGATGGCATTTTTCTTCTTCTTCTTTTTATGGACACGTGCAGCATGGCCGGATATCAGACCTGACCAGTTGATGTGGTTGTGTTGGAAAATTCTTATGCCACTAGCGGTACTCAACGTTGTTGTTACCGGCTTTGTGATGATGTTTTAGGGGTAGATGATGAGTTTAGAACAATTTGAAAATAGAAATGTTAGTGAAAGTGGCTACTACAAAGTAGACATTGAAAGCTATCCTGAAACCGGTTGGGAGAAGGCGAAGCAAGTCTTCTCTCGTGCAATCAGAGGCGAGCTTTTTGTTGGTCTATGGGTTGTTATGCGTGAGATGATCAAGTTTGACATCCATACGGTACAGTATCCAAAAGAGAAACTGCCTGTTGGCCCACGTTACCGTGCGGTTCATGAGATGCAACGTCTTTGGGAGTCTGGTACAGAGCGTTGTATTGGTTGTGGTCTTTGTGAGAAGATCTGTATCTCTGACTGTATTCGTATGGACACTAAGATCGATGAGAACAACCGTAAAGTGGTCAGTGAATATACGATCAACCTTGGTCGTTGTATCTTCTGTGGTTATTGCGCAGAAGTATGTCCAGAGCTTGCCATTGTTCATGGTGGCCGTTATGAAAACACTTCAGAACAGCGTGCACACTATACAGAGTACGATGATATGTTAACACCATTTGACATGGCACTTAAGGGTGAAGTTCCTGAGTATCCAGGTTTTGGTGCTGTTACCCCACATGAAGACGAGCGCGTTAAATCAACGCCGCTTGCGTATTAAGGAGACCGGATGGAAGCTATAGCATTTTATACATTTGCTATCTTAACAACTGTGATGTTTCTTATCACAGTGTTAACAAACCACGCCCTCTATGCACTTAGTGCTTTGGCGGCAGGTATGATCTTTATCTCAGCATTTTTCTTTATGCTGGGTGCAGATTTCTTAGGCGCGATTCAGATCATCGTCTATACAGGTGCGGTCATGGCACTTTATGCATTTGGTATGATGTTCTTCGATACTACACGTACAGTTGTAGAGTCTAGAACCTCTCCTCAGATCATATTTGGTCTTTCAGGTGTTGCGGCATTGACTATTGTTGCAATATTTGTTGCACCGATCATTTCAGGAAACATCACAGCACTGTATCCAGCTATAGATGGTGTCGGTAACTCTCAAATGGTAGGTATGGTGCTTTTCACTAAGTATCTGATCCCATTTGAAGTTGCAGCTATTATGCTTTTGGTGGCAATGATCGCAGGTATCGTTCTTGCAGGTAAGAAGATGGATCAATCTTTGACACTTATGAAAGACGAAGTCGAATGTGAAACTAAAGAGAAGGAGAACGTATGATGGAAATCACTTTACAACATTATCTGATCTTATCAACAGTACTGTTTGTTATTGGATTGATTGGTGTGATGCGTCGTAAAAATCTTCTTTTGCTTTTCTTTGCAACAGAGATTCTTTTAAATGCTGTCAACATCGCATTTGCTGCGATCTCAAGTTATTATGGTGACATGACAGGTCAGATGTTCGCTTTCTTCATTATTGCTATTGCAGCATCTGAAGTGGCAGTTGGATTGGGTCTATTGGTTCTATGGTACAAGCGTACTGGTAAGATCGATCTTGATACTATGACATCGATGAAGGGATAGAGATGGAATTATATTTATATACTGCACTATTTGCACCTATTGTAGGGTCACTGTTTGCAGCACTTTTTGGAATGAGCAAAAAGAATATCATCGCAGGTCTTGTACCTTCGGCACTTCTTTTTGTCTCATGGCTGGCAAGTCTTAAACTCCTCATCTACATCCTTGGCGGTGGCGAAGAGGTTCATGTTGAGTTGATGACATGGATGGCAACAGGTGATTTGTATGTTCCATACGGATTTATTGTTGATCAGGTCTCTGTGACGATGATGATGGTTGTGACAACAGTCTCTACTGTAGTTCACGTCTACTCTATCGGCTATATGGACCATGACAAAGGCTTCAACCGTTTCTTTGCATGGCTCTCAGCGTTTGTTTTCTCGATGATGGTACTTGTTATGAGTGACAACTTCCTTGGTTTGTTTATCGGCTGGGAAGGTGTTGGTGTCTGTTCATGGGGTCTGATCGGTTTCTGGTATCACAAAGAAACAGCGACATGGGCGGCAAACGAAGCATTCATTATGAACCGTATTGCTGACCTTGCGATGCTGATCGGTATCTTCCTTGTATACTGGAACACAGGTTCTATTCAGTACCACGAAGCATTTGCGGCTATGCCGGCACTTGACACTTCAGTATTGACAGCAATGGGTATCTTCTTGTTCATCGGTGCGATGGGTAAGTCAGCACAGTTCCCACTGCACACATGGCTTGCAGATGCGATGGAAGGTCCTACTCCGGTATCGGCACTGATCCACGCAGCAACCATGGTAACAGCGGGTGTTTACTTAGTTGTACGCGCTAATCCACTGTATGACCTTATTCCTGATGTAGGTCTTTTCATAGCGAGTCTTGGTGCATTTGTTGCGATGTTCGCAGCGACAATGGCATTGGTTAACCGTGACATGAAGCGTATCATCGCATACTCTACACTTTCACAGTTAGGTTATATGTTTGTTGCTGCTGGTCTTGGCGCTTACTGGGTGGCACTGTTCCACCTTATGGCACACGCATTTTTTAAAGCGCTCCTTTTCTTAGGTGCTGGTAATGTCATGCACGCAATGCATGATGAACTAGATCCATTTAAAATGGGTGATCTTAAAACATCAATGAAATGGACATGGATCTTTATGACCCTTGCTTCTGTTGCATTGGCAGGTATCTATCCACTAGCTGGTTTCTTCTCTAAAGATCTTATCTTAGAGGTCTCTTTTGTTGAACACCACTACATTTTATACACAGTACTTCTTTTGACTGCTGGTCTTACAGCATTCTACTCGTTCCGTCTTGTTGCACTGATCTTCCATGGTGATGACAGACATACAGAAAATGGTGTACATCCACATGAAGCTTATAACTTTATGCTTTATGCAATGTTACCACTTGCGATACTAGCGGTTGTTGCGGGTATGATCTTTAAAACACCATATTATGAGATGGTGACGCAGGTACTACCAGCAGTTGAATACCATATCCATAACCATACAACATTCTGGATCATGACGATCGGTACGCAGTTGTTTGTTATTGCTTCGATTGTTTATGCTTACAAAAAGTATGCAAAAGCAGTTAAGGTTGACAAAAAAGTTGAGTCAGGTCTTTTGTACCAACTTCTTTATAACCAGTACTTTATTCCTCAGTTTTATGAGGAGTACTTTACAAAGACCTACAGAGAACTTTCAGAGATGATGTGGAAGTTAGATATGAAAGTCGTTGATGCAACTGTAGATGGTGTGGCTAATGTCTTCCATGGTACAGGTAAAGCAACACATGAAATGCAAAACGGAAACCTCTCTACGATGTTACGTTGGATGGTGATCGGTACAGTGGTTCTTTTAGCATTGGCCGCTGCATTCACATTTGGACAATCAGAGGGCGTTGTTAAGATGCTTTCTGGATTAGGAGCTATATAGATGTTAGACCATATTTTATCAATCTTGATATTTTTCCCAGCTTTAGCTGCGATACTTGGCTTTATTGTTCATAAGGACAGTATGCGTGCTTACGGTATCATCGTAGCTACAGTTGAATTTGTACTTTCACTTTGGTTGTGGTACTCGTTTGATGCCAGCATCTCTGGCATGCAGTTTATGGAACAGGCAAACCTGATCCCAGCATTTGGTATCTCATACCTTTTAGGTGTTGATGGTATTTCTCTGTTTATCATTATCATGGCCTCTTTCTTTACGATGCTTGGTATTGCTACATTGACAGAAACACGCCGTATTAAAGACCTTATCATTACGCTTCTGTTTTTACAGATGACAATGATCGGTGTTTTTGCGGCCCTTGATGCGATCTTGTTCTATGTGTTCTGGGAACTTTCTCTTGTACCGATGCTTCTTATCATCGGTATCTGGGGTGGACCACTGCGTATCTATGCATCAGTCAAGTTCTTCTTGTATACATTTGCAGGTTCATTAGTCATGTTGGTAGGTATGCTTTTTATGGCATACTTTTACTATCAAGCAACAGGTCAGTGGAGCTTCTCTCTTCTTGAGTGGTACCGTCTGATCTTACCTGAGAATATTCAGTACTGGTTATTTGTAGCATTTTTCTTTGGTTTTGCGATCAAAGTCCCAATGTTCCCATTCCACACCTGGTTGCCATACGCACACGGTCAAGCACCAACCATCGGTTCGGTTATTCTTGCAGCGGTCCTTCTTAAGATGGGTACCTATGCATTTATACGTTTTTCGTTGCCACTGTTCCCGGACGCTTCGGTCTTCTTTATGTATCCAGTAGCAATACTTGCAATTATTATGATCATCTACACAGCGATGGTGGCATATGCACAAAAAGATATTAAGCAGGTTGTTGCTTATTCATCAGTGTCTCACATGGGTGTTATTGTTCTTGGTACATTTGCACTAAACGTTGAAGGTATTACCGGTTCTGTTTTCTTAATGATCGCACACGGTATTGTCTCTGGTGCGCTATTCTTGCTTGTAGGTGTTATTTATGACAGACGTCATACTAAGCTTATGAGTGAGTTTGGTGGTTTGGCACATGTTATGCCTAAGTATGCATTGATCTTTGGTATTATGATGATGGCTTCAGTAGGTCTTCCATTGACCATCAACTTCGTTGGTGAGTTCCTTTCACTTCTTGGTTTCTACAAGCAGTCTCACATGATGACACTTCTTGCTGGTACAGCGATTATTGTAGGTGCTATCTACATGCTTGCTGCTTACAAAAAAGCTTTCTTTGGTGATGTTACCAAGGAAGAGAATAAAAATCTTAAAGATGTGAATAAAACAGAACTTCTTGGTCTGATCCCATTGACGATCATTGCCATCTGGTTAGGTATCTATCCTAAACCAGTACTTGAGCCTATTAACAACTCTGTTGAAGCAGTCGTTCAGTTAATGCACGATAAAGCGATCTCACCAGAAGCAAAATCTACGATCCCATCTATCGTAAAATTTGAAACACAGGAGGCACACTAATGTTAGAAGCTGTCAACGTTTCACTCGCCTCATTAAATGTTGCGACACTGGTACCAATGACGATCGCAGTCGTTGGTGCTCTGGCTATTATTGTTATTGATCTTATTAAAGGTGGTTTGGACAAATCACTTTATGTTATGATCTCTATGCTCTTTTTACTACTGGACCTTGGTGCAGTTATGGGTTCTGCAGGTGTATTTGCAGCCAACGGAACACAACTTGGTTTCTTTGATGTGATGTTGATCGATGGTCTTGCCATTTTGGCGCAGATCGTTATTGTTGTCGCATCGATGATGTTTATACCTTTGGCATTGACATCAAAGCGTTTCCATGAGTTTTCATATCCTGAATTCTTTGCACTCTTTTTGTTTATGATCGCAGGGTTCCAGTTTATGGTTGCTTCTGACAACTTGATCTTGATCTTTGTTGGTCTTGAAACAGCGTCATTGGCACTTTATCCTATGATCGCACTTCACAACCGCAGCAAATCTTTTGAAGCAGCCGTGAAGTACTTTACAATGGGTGCATTGGCAGCAGGTCTGTTTGCCTTTGGTTCTATGGTACTTTATGCATTGACAGGTTCTGTGGAGATCCACCAGATCGCAGCAGTACTTGCAGCCGATGGTTATGCAAACATGGGTTATGTTCTTGTAGGTACAGTGATGCTTTTGGCATCTTTTGCTTTCAAGCTCTCTTTGGTACCGTTCCATACTTGGACACCGGATGTTTATGAAGGTTCTTCAGCAGCATTGGCAGGTTACATGTCAATCGTTCCTAAGATCGCTGGCTTTGTTGTCGCGATGCGTCTGTTTGAGTTTTTGATCCACTCAGGGGTTGTTTGGTTAGAAGTTATTCTTTACGCAATGGTGGTCATTACGATGACGATGGCAAACATCTGGGCGATCGTTCAGACAGATGTCAAGCGTATGTTGGCATACTCTTCAGTGTCTCACGCTGGTTTTGTTATGTCTGCTGTACTGATTGGTACTACCCAAGCAAATACAGGACTTTTCCTTTACTGGGCGCTCTTTAGTTTTGCAAATCTTGGTGCCTTTACCATGTTATGGGTCAGTCGTCAAAAAGTACTGCTACCGGGTCAAAGCTCAGATCATCCGTTTGAGAAGTTTTCAGGTATGTTCCAAACATCTCCGATCCAAGCGACTTTGATGGCACTCTTTATGTTAACACTTGCAGGTCTTCCACCGTTTGCACTTTTCTGGGGTAAACTTTACCTTATTGGTGCAGCGGTCAGTGGCGGCTTTACAGTCTTAGCATTGATCATGGCACTTAACTCTGCAGTTGCAGGTTATTACTACCTAAAACTGATCGTTTATATGTTTATGAAAGAGCCACTCAACGAAGGTCAGAACTATCTTGTCAATGCCTCTACATCACTTAAAGCGATTATCGGTATGGCAGCAGTAGCTTCTATCTTTTTGTTCTTAGCAGTTAGCCCTATGATTGAGTTCATAGGTGGCTTTGTATATAACTCAGGATACTAAGCACTTCTAGTTGATCTATAGAGGTACTCTGTAGATCAACCGCTCCCAAACCTCCCTCTTACTTTATTTGATATAGTTTTTTAAAGGATATCTATGAAATCATTATTTGCACTTCTTTTTACATTCACACTGTTGTCAGCTCAAGGTTATGAGTATGTTGTACCTGAAAAAGTACTACAGACGCGACTTGCTGAAAGTTTCCCTATCACCAAACAGACCTTGTTTATCACCATTAAGATCTCTGACCCTCAACTTATATTAGATGGTAAAAAACAGCGTTTCAATATGAAAGCGAAGTTACAAATCCCTAACATCCAAGATACTTCTGGAAAAGTTGTGAGCGCTAAGGTGAGTATATCTTCTCGTCTTGCCTATTCTAAAGGAGGTAGACTCTATCTGCGCAAGATCAAAGTCGTTAAAATCGATAGTCCCTATATCTCTAAAGACATGGAAGGTATGTTGTACAGTACTATGAACAAAGCGCTTAATGAGTACTTTAAAGATGAGCCAATCTATAATTTAGAACATGAAAAAGGGCTAATCGGTGCGGCAGTACAATCGATCAAAAGTGTCAAGATCGTGGACAAGGGGATCAAGGTCACTTTTGATCTTGGTGTATAACAACTTCAGCAGAGAAAATACCAAGAAGTTTATTATAAGATTTTAGGTATAATGCGGCTCATTTTATTACAAGGAACTAACTATGTTAGAAGGAATTATTAGAGAGAGTATCGGTAAAGTGGGTACAAAAGCACTACGCCGCGATGGTTATCTAATTGCGAATATTTACGGAAAAGGTCTTGAGAACATCAATGCTGCATTCAAGATGAATGAATACATCCGTACTGTTCGTAATAAAGAGACTTTGGCATTCCCAATCAAATTGGATGGCAAAGAGATGAATGTTGTTGTACAGAGCTATGAGTCTCATGCAGTAACAGGAAACCTTCTACACGTTGATCTTATGGTAGCACAACCAGGTGTTGTTACTAAGTTTCTAGTACCGGTTGAGACTGTGGGTTCACCAATTGGTCTTAAAAACAAAGGTATGTTGTATGTTGCTAAAAAGCGTCTTGGCGTTAAAGCAGCACCAGAGGCACTTCCAGCTTCAATCGTTGTTCAAGTTGCTGACCTTGATGTTGGTGATTCTGTACTAGTACGTGACCTTGACGCTATCGAAAACGCTAAGTTTGTTGATGCTGATCGTGTTGGTGTACTAAGTATCATTAAAGCGAAGTAATTTGCTTTTTGTCGGACTTGGTAACCCGGGTTCGGCCTATGCCAAAACGCGACATAATGTTGGGTTTATGGTCATAGATGAACTACTTCGTCGTTATTCACACGACACCATTAAAAAAACAGCCTTTCAGGGCGAACTTTTCAAGATCAAAGATCACTTCTTTCTTAAACCCACCACTTTTATGAACCTTTCGGGCGAATCCATAGCTGCTGTAAAAAAATTTTATAAAATTGATGATGTTGTAGTGATCCATGATGACCTTGACCTCCCTTTTGGCGCTATTCGTTTTAAACTGGGTGGAGGGCACGGCGGTCATAATGGTCTAAAGTCTACAGATGCTTTGATAGGTAAAATGTACCTTCGTGTTCGTGTGGGTATTGGTCGCCCTGAACACAAAGGTGAGGTTAGCAGTTTTGTCTTAGGCAAATACGGTGCTGATCAAGATCAGGCGCTCCAAAAGCAGATTTCGCAGTGTGCTGATGCTGTTGAAGCGCTATGGAGTAGTGAATCATGGGAAGATGTTGCTTCAAAATATTCCATTAAAAAAGTACCCAACAAGGCTAATGTGCCTATCGCATAACACAGTTAATCTTGTTAGGGTAAAATCTTGTATAAACAAGTCCCTTTATGACTTTTGAAGGACGCCATTCGTGTTAGCCTTTCGCTATATCGCTTTTCATTACAGTAAATATTTTGTGATCATTTTGGCTGCGCTGAGTGCCTTTATGGTCGGCTTTGACTTTATGGAAAACAGCTCTAAACTTCCAGAGTCTGCCAACCTTGTTATGATCTATGTTGCTTACAAAATATTTTACTCTATCGATATGTTACTACCGCTTTCTCTGGTCTTTGGTATGATCGCGACGAAGGTTTTACTGATACGTTCGAATGCTCTGGTAGCATTTTATTCGTTAGGATATTCGAAAAACGCGATGTTAAAGCCCTTTGTTGTGGTCTCCATTTTGGTCATTACAGTATACGTGGCACTGCATGCCACCTCTACTTTCGCACGTGCCAATGAATATGCTAACAACATTGCTAAAAATGCCAGTTATCTACGTCCTACATCCAACCTCTTTTTCACTTTTGAAAACAAGTATATCTTTTTTGGAAAACTCTATCCCCTTCAGCAGAGGGCTACAGATGTGAGGGTGTTTAAGATCGATAACAGTAACTTGAGAGAGTTGGTAGTTGCCAAGAGTGCACATTATCAAGATGGTTATTGGCATGTTCCCAAAGCACACTTGATGCGTAAGCCTGAAAACATCTCCTTTGAAGATGCAGGTATTACCATAGAAGAGCGAGAGACAATGTCTATACTTAAAGGGTTTAAACCTAAGATCCTAGACAGAGTCTATGAAGGCAAGGTAAACTATACGATCATGGATGCAGTGGATGCTCTGTTTCTCTTGACAGATCAGAACATCAATGTTGACCGGATCAAAAGTGCGCTTTATAAAACTTTTCTAAACCCACTCTTTGTACCGAGTCTGATCATCATTATCTTCTTTTTCGTACCTGTCTCGCAGCGTTTTTTAAATGTCACCCTTTTTAGTTTTGCTGCTATTTTGGCTAGCTTGATGGTGTGGTCGCTGCTCTTTATTTTAAGTGAACTCTCTTTTAACAAGGCAATTGCGAGTGAGTTGGGTATTGTCCTGCCTGTAGTCCTGCTCTTTTTGGGGGCGATCTGGCAGTGGAAAAGGCATGCGACTGTATACAAACCCAACAAGAGTCCTGACCACCCTAGCAGTCAAACATCTTAAGTTCCATATTATGCTGCTAGAAGGTGGTATAAAAGTCTTCTAAAATATCTTCATCATAAGCAGAAGTTTGCTAAAATTCGCACATTAAACAGCTAGAAGATCTTTCTAGATAAGGAAAAGATGTAATGAACTTTAAAGCTTTGGCAGAGAAATATCAGACCCCACTTTATGTGTACGATCTTGATGAGATGAGTGCGCAGTATGAGTCGCTCAAAAATGCTTTTAAGGGTCGTAAAGCGATCTTGGCATATGCAGTAAAAGCCAACTCAAACCTAAGTGTTGTTCGCCACTTTGCAAAACTGGGTGCAGGGGCGGACTGTGTCTCTATTGGTGAAGTACGACGTGCTTTTTTAGCAGGTATCCCAAAATACAAGATCATCTTTTCTGGTGTAGGTAAAGCAGATGCTGAGATCCGCGAAGCTTTAGAGTCTGACATCCTTTATATCAACCTCGAGAGTGATGGTGAATTGGAACGTGTTGAGATGATCGCCAAAGCGCTTGATGTCAAAGCCCGTATCAGTATTCGTGTTAACCCAAACATCGATCCTAAAACACACCCTTATATCTCAACAGGACTTCATGCTAACAAGTTTGGAGTAGACATAAACACTGCAAAGCGTATGTATATCCGTGCTAAAAACTCTGAGCACTTAGACCCTGTAGGGATCCATTCTCATATTGGTTCACAACTTACAGAGATCGATCCTATCAGAGAAGCTTCAGAAATCGTTGCTGACTTGGTCCGTTCTTTGCAAGCCATAGATATTGAACTGAAGTTCTTTGATATTGGCGGTGGTCTGGGTATAAAATACGACAATGAGACAACGATTGATCCTTACGAATATGGACAGGCGATATTAGGGACATTAACGGGTCTTGATATTACCGTGATCGGTGAGCCGGGACGATACCTGACTGCCAATGCTGGGTACTTTTTAACTAAAGTCATGTACGAAAAAAGAAATGATGACAAACGTTTTGTAATCGTGGATGGTGCGATGAACGACTTGATCCGTCCAAGCCTTTACAATGCCTACCATTTTGTAGAAGCGATTGACACAGAGGGTGAGAAGAGTAAGGCGGACATTGTAGGTCCTGTCTGTGAAAGTGGTGACTTCTTGGCTAAAGATTATGAACTTCCGGCTTTAGAACATGACGATCTGCTTGTAGTGCATAGCGCGGGTGCTTATGGATTTGGCATGGGAAGTAACTATAACACCCGTGGACGTTCTGCTGAAGTAGCTGTTGAAGGTGGCGAAGATCGTTTGATCCGCAGACGTGAGACTTTCGAAGACCTGATAGCACTAGAAAAAGAATTTTTAGACTAAAAGAGCAAAAGGATAAGGCATGAGAAGAGACGAACTGATAACTTTAGATGACTGTCGTAAAGAGATAGATAGACTCGATGAAGCCTTGTTGGATCTTTTAAATGAGCGTATGCGTGTGGTTGAACGTGTGGGTGAGATCAAACATGACACCGGTGGGGCCATCTACCGTCCTGAACGTGAAAAAGCGATCATCGAGAGACTGAGTTCCAAGTCAAAAGCAGATGGTGGTCTCTTGAATGAAGCCGCGATCGAAGCACTCTATTTGGAGATCTTTGCAGTCTCTCGTAATCTTGAGTTACCAGAACGCATCGCTTACTTAGGACCAGAAGGAAGCTTTACGCACCAGGCAGCAGAGTCACGTTTTGGCGCGATGAGTGATTATCTTAGTGTCGGTTCGATTCACTCTGTTTTTAGGACGGTTGAGTCGGGTCGTGCGAAGTTTGGTGTAGTACCTATAGAGAACTCACGTGATGGTATCGTAGGTGAGACCTTGGACCTTCTTGCCAAAAGTTCTATTAAAATTGTTGCTGAACTTTATATGCCGATCCATATGTCTTTTGCGACCAAGGCAGAACACTTTAAAGACATCAAACGTATCTACTCTAAAGACAAGGGTTTTGGTCAGTGCCGTGAGTTTTTGCAACTGCATGAGCTGCTTCACATTGAGCAGATCCCTGTGGAGTCAACGGCCAAGGCTGCGATACTCGCCTCTGAGGACCCTGAGTCTGCGGCCATCTGTAGTCATATTGCCGCAAAGCTTTATGGTGTGCCTACGATGTTTGAAAACATCGAAGATGTCCATGACAACACAACACGCTTCTTTATCTTGAGTGACTTCAAAAATGGACAGAGTGGTCAGGACAAGACCTCTCTTTTTGTACGTCTTAAAGATGCTGACAAGTCCGGTGCTTTGGTGAACTTCTTGAGTGATTTTGAAGCAGAAAGCATTAACATGAGCAAGATCGAGTCTCGTCCAGCACATGATGAAAGTGGTTTTGCTTACTGGTTCTTTATGGATATTTATGGACATATAGAAGATGACAATGTTCAAAAAATTATGACAAAGCATGGTGATGAGATCACCTGTCTGGGTTCGTATGTAAAAGGTGAAATATGAAGTTTAATGCACTCTTAGATGATATTGTCAGTTATGAGGCCGGTAAGCCGATAGAGCTTGTTGTACGTGACTTTGGTATAGCGAGTAAAGATGTGGTGAAACTGGCAAGTAATGAAAACCCTTATGGTTGTTCTCCCAAGGTTCAAGAGGCAGTCTCCAAGATTGTCGCCAACATGGCGCTTTATCCGGATGACTCCATGATGAACCTAAAAGCAGCGCTCTCCAAGAAGTTTGATGTTGCTGAAAATGAACTTGTGATCGGCGCGGGTAGTGATCAGGTAATTGAGTTCGCTATCCATGCTAAAGCTTCAAAAGGCTCTAAGATCTTGATGAACTCCATCACATTTGCGATGTATGAGATCTATGCCAAGCAGGTGGGTGCAGAGATCGTTCGTACAAGCTCTCGTGAACATGATCTTGAAGAGTTTTATGAGCTTTATCTCGAACACAGACCAGAGATCATCTTTATCTGTACACCGAACAACCCAACAGGTGATGCTATTGATGCCAAGGCACTTGATGACTTTTTAAAAAAGATCGATAGTGAGACCTTAGTAGTGATAGATGGTGCTTATATGGAGTATACAGCCTTTAAAGATGCCAGTAAATCGGTGACACCTAAAGCTTTGATAACAAGTTATGACAATGTACTCTATCTCGGAACATTCTCTAAGGCTTATGGCCTTGGTGGTATGCGTGTTGGTTACGGGATTTCCAGACCGGACATTATCAAAGCTTTTTACAAACTACGCCCACCTTTTAACATTACGACCTTGACCTTGGAAGCCGCAACAGTAGCGCTCGACGACGAGGCTTTTGTTCAAGAGTGTATTGCTAAAAATTTCGATGAGATGGGCCGTTATAATGATTTTGCTGCGACACATGGGCTTGAGGCGATAGAGAGCTTCACAAACTTTGTGACGCTTGTCTTTGATGAAAAGCGAAGTGCCTCATCACTTGCGCAGTCACTCTTAGAACAGGGAATGATCGTTCGTGATCTTAAAGGCTATGGGCTTAATGCTATTCGTGTGACCATTGGAACGCCTGCTCAAAACAGCCGCTTTTTTGAGTTGGCAGAGGTCCTCCTCTAAAACAAGATGTCTTCTTATCTTGGGGTGTTAAAACAGCGTGTTGTACAACACTTTAAATCGAGTGTGCTTTTTTTGGGAGCACTCCTGTTTTTACTGCTTTATCTCACCTCTCTACTCTCCAAAAGTACAACGATCACTGATCCGTTTTTTGATCTTTTTATCTATATACTCTACTTTTTTTTGGTACTGATCCTAGCAAGTGCAGCACTGCTGTCATATCTTTACTTGGAAGATCCTGATCCTGTTGTTTTACTTGAACCCAAACTCTTAGTCAAGAGTGAAGAAGTTGTAGAGAAGAGTAGTGTGTTGGAAAGAGTGGAAGATGAAGTGTTAGATGAAAAAGCGCCTTATCTTTTGTGGCTGGAAAAGATAAAAATGGTAGATGCTTTTAAAAGTAAAAACGATAAAGGTTTCCGAAGTTTTGAAGGATTGACAGTTGAAAATTCTCTTAGCTTTTTAAGAGCACAACAGCCTCAACTGGCACTACTCATCTTAATGCATCTGGAACCATCCTATCAGCATACCCTTTTTGAGGGTTTGACAGAGACAGAGCAGCAGAAGTTTCTCTCTTTGGCAGAAGTGTCTAAAGCACCAAAAAGAGAGAGCCTCGATCTTATAGAGAGATTTTTGGAACGTACATTTAACCCCTTGGCAGATGCTTGTAGTTACTTAAGAGGACTGGAAGACCAAGGTCTGCGTGTATTACTTAAAGCGGTAGATAAAAAAGAGCTTATGTTTGCGCTAAAGGGTGCAACAAAAGAGTTGCAAGAGAAGTTCTTTGCTAACATGTCACCAAAAGCTTCGGCTGAGTTTCAGAGGGTTATGGATGCTTTCAGACAAACAGACCAGCAAATAAGTACACAAGCGATTAAAAACCTCTATCTCTTAGCACAACAACTAAGAGAAGATGGTAGAATTCGCACAAGAAAAGAAGTATAGGACAGGCATGGACATATCATCATACACATTAGATGAACTGCAGACACTGTGTGGTGATATTCGTGAACGTATTTTAGAAGTCGTCAGTACTAATGGGGGCCATCTCAGCTCTACTCTTGGGGCGACAGAACTTATTGTTGCAATGCACAAGGTCTTTGACTCTAAAAAAGATCCCTTTATCTTCGATGTCTCTCATCAAGCTTACGCACACAAACTCATCACAGACCGTTGGGATGACTTTAGTACCCTGCGACAGTTTGATGGTCTCTGCGGTTATACCAAGCCTTCAGAGTCAGAAGATGACTTTTTTGTTGCAGGACACAGCTCAACTTCGATCTCTTTAGGTGTCGGTGCGGCAAAGGCGATAGCACTTAAAGGCGAAGAGGGACAACGTATACCGGTGGCCATGATCGGTGATGGTTCTATCACTGCCGGTATGGCCTTTGAAGCGATGAATGAATTAGGTGACCGTAAATACCCTATGGTGATCATCCTAAACGATAATGAGATGAGTATTGCCAAGCCTATTGGTGCACTTTCTCGGATCTTGACCTCGACAATGGCAAGCCCTTTTTATCAGAAGTTTCGTAAAAAAACAGAGTCCTTTGTGGACAACTTCGGTGAGGGTGCCCACTATATGGCCAAGCGTTTTGAGGAGTCTTTCAAACTGATTACTCCTGGGATCTTGTTTGAAGAGTTAGGTATAGAGTATATTGGTCCGGTTGACGGTCATAATCTTGAGGTCTTGATCGAGACTTTTGAAAAAGCGAAGGCA
>WGDB01000104.1 GCA_015493495.1 Helicobacteraceae bacterium
AGGAGAGACAGCAGCAGCTTTTAGTGCTGTCAGTCACTGCTATCTTCGTCCGAAGTATGCCAACTGGCCATTCAACCTCTTTACCATGGTTCATGGGAAGACTACAGAAGAGACTAACGGTATTATCTCTGAGATGTCAAAAGAGATAGAATCAAAGTCACATATGCCACTCTACTCTTCTAGAGAGTTTAAAAAAGTGCGTATAGAGTACTTTACCCCAGCCTTTGAGGCATGGGAATCACAGCACATAAGCTAAGGAAGTTAGATGGAACTCTTTTTTGAACTAGAGATCGTTTACATTGTTATCGGTATTTTTATCCTGAGTGTGACTGCTTTTGTCACCACACGGGACTTTATGCCTGCAGGCGCCTTTAAAAAGGGGATGATCAGCATCACTATGATGTTAGCAACCATGATCGCTATGCACTACTACATGACCACCTCTCGTATGGATGGCGTTAAAAAACTTTTTAATGAGGGTGAGACCATCATCTGTGAAAACAAGATGCGTCGCACTATCTCACAGTCTGTGCTGATCTCTAAAGAGCTTGGCTGGCGTTTAGAAGGTGACCTCTTAAAGTCTGACGACTACGAGCGAGACTTTCACACCTCACGTTGTGTTGACTGGATAGGTGCTGACCTCGAAAAACCTTCTGAAAGCAACCGTTCTAAATGATCGCGCTTTTAAAACGTTACTCTGTGGCCATTGGCTTTTTAGTTTTAATGGCCTTATTGATGGTCTTAGGAACTTGGGCTGTAACTATTTTTGGAGAGAAGATGTTTGAAGATAGCGGCATAGAGATGCATCCAAGAGGAGAAAGCCTAAACAAATGAGTTTAACTATAATTCTTACTGTCGCCATTATCTTAACCATTATCTTCCACTTTATCGGTGTCTATGCCGGTGCTAAAAAGTTTGTATGGATTGCTCTTGCTCTGATCTGGGCAGGTTCTATCAGCATCGCCCTGCAAGAGATCAAGCCTAAAGGGTATGAAGACCTAAAAAAGATACAGGGTAAAAATGCTGTACTTGACCAGGTCATTGCTGATGCTATGCCTAAGATCACAGTCTATGAGATGATCGTCATCAAAAAGACTCAACATGAACAAGGGGTGAAGACACCACTCTATTAAAAACAGCCTTTTATACTCTCGTATATAGGGCAATATCTACTTCTAATATCTTTTTTGAAATGTTTCCAAACTGAGTCACAGCAGTAACCCTCGTGACACATCCCTCTTTTATACTCATTAAAACAAACAATGGATGTGAGATGAAAGATAATATTTTTATGATACACTATTTGGATGAAGGATGGGACTGGCCGGACATGTACTGTGCAGAGGACCTGGAAGAGTACTGCCTCGAGACACTTGAAGTACCTCATGAGCACATTGACAAGGTCACCTACCTCAACAACGCTTTCGAGCTTACCCTTGTACGCCAGCGCAGCTATCACAACGATGACTGGTATGTCAATCTTCAACGAACAGCTTAATAGAACCTCAAAACTCAAAGGAAAACAGTGTCCAAACAAAAAACAATGGGTGTCAAAGCCTATGCCAAACTCATCGAAAAAAATGAAAAAACAGTCTACAAAATGATCAAAGACGGGCTCTTGCTTACGCAAAAGGAGCAAGGCAAGATACAGATCATGGTGGACAAGAACCTCATTAAGATCCTGGAGCGCACACAGTTGGCTTTACAAGAGTGCAAGAGCATGCTACTCTCTATCGAAGAGGCCTCAGAAACATTGAAAAAGCCCGCTAAGAACAAGCTAGCAACCAAACCTATACCCAAAAAGAGCAGTGTGAAGATGAAAAAGCCTATCAAGACCAAACCGCTCAAAAAAAGTCTGAAGAAAAGCACCAAACCACTGAAGAAGCGGGTTAACAAAGTCTTGACGAAAAGTACAAAAAGAACAAAGTAGCTACTTAGCAGTAATGAACCTTGTATACCCAAACCTGGAAGTAGAATAGACTGTAATCATTATGATGCTTGTGGTAAGTGCATGGCTGCAATGATCGTGACGCTTACTTCTATTCTATTTCCAGATTTGGGTTATTGAGAGAGATGACGCTATAATCCATTTTAATTAGTATGGCGTAATACCTTACAATCTTTCCCAAATGAGGTATAAAATGATCTGTCCCTGCGGTTCCGAAAAAAGCTACGAATCCTGCTGTAAGCTCTACATCGAAGATAAGAAAAAAGTTCCCAATGTAGAACACCTGATGCGCTCAAGATACACCGCTTTTGTACTCAAAAATGCCCAATACATCTTAGAGACCAACTACAGACAGACCATCAATGACAAAGAGATCAAACTCCTTGAGCGTGAGTTTGATTCCGTTGAGTGGCTGCAGCTCTATGTCATCGACTCTACTAAAAATGAGGTCGAGTTCAAGGCCTACTACAGAGACTTCGATGAAAAACTCCATGTCATGCATGAGCACAGCCATTTTGTCTTTGAAGAGGGGAAGTGGTATTACCGTGACGGGGTCATCTTTAACTCTAAAATAGAGCGTAATGAGCCCTGCCCCTGCGGAAGTGGGAAAAAGTACAAACAGTGCTGTGCTAAACGATAGCCTTTAGGCTTCTCGCTCTTTTTGGGTCACTTTTCGACTTTTTTCCGTCACCTTATCATGACTGATCTCACCCGCGATCTCCTGCTCTTTGACCTTGATACCCTCAGGTACTTTTTCAGAGTGAAGCTGAACAGCCGTCTGCTTGTAGTTAGGCTCACCTGACTTTGGACAAAAGAGCGGCTGGGTCAGCTGGTTGATAAGCTGGGTGTTGAAGTGAAACGGTACAAAGACCTGTCCCGGTGCCATGTTCTGTGTCACTTTGACTATGACATCTTCTACTTTACCACGAGGAGATGAGAGGGTCAGTCTGTCTCCACTGTGAACTTTTAATATCTCAGCATCCGCAGGATTAATCTCTACCCATGCCTCGGGTGCAAGGTCATTGAGTATGTCAATACTGCGTGTCTTGGTTCGGGTGTGCCACTGTTCCACCGTACGTCCCGTGTTCAGCATCACCGGGAATTCAACACTGAGATTCTCTTCCATCGGATACCATTCTAAAGGTAATAGTTTTGCTTTTTTGTCAGCAGTTCTAAAGTCCATCTCTTCACCATAAAGACGCTTTGTTCCCAGAGGGTTAGCCTCGTTACATGGCCACTGTATACCACCTTCTTTTTCTAAAAGGTCATAGGTAATACCTGAATAGTCACACAGCTGTCCTCGACTCACCTCTTTCCACTCATCAAAAGCATGACCCGGTTTTGTCCAACCATCAAAAAGGAGTTCGTTGACACCTTGAAAATGACGACTGAAGTCAACAACAATGTCGAAGTCTGACTTGGTGTCGCCCATAGGTTCTACCGCTTTGTTCGCACGGTTGACACGACGTTCGGAGTTGGTATAAGTCCCCTCTTTCTCGCCCCAAGTCGCTGCAGCAAAGACCACATCTGCGATCTGTGCCGTATCACCCATAAAGGCATCCTGTACGACCAGTATGTCGAGCTTGGCCAGTGTCTTGCGCAGTTTGTCCTGATCGACATAACTTACCAGAGGATTCGTTGCCACGATCCAGAGTGCTTTGATCTCACCTCTATCTATAGCATCAATGATCTCGGCATATTTATATCCACGTGAAGTAGGAATGATCTCTTCAGGTACATTGACGATACTTGCATACTCTTTGAGTGCAGCTTCGTCACCGTAGTTACGATAACCCGGTAACGAAGAGGTAAATCCGGTCTCTCTAGTACCCATGGCATTACACTGACCTGTAATAGAGAACGGTCCGGCACCCGGACGGCCGATCTGGCCTGTAAGGAGGTGCATGTTAATGATGGCACTGACCGTGTCGGTTCCCATAAATGACTGGTTGACACCCATGGTCCATGCCGTCAGTGTTGCTTCACTTCCGGCGACCAAACGTGCCAGCTCGTACAGGGTCTTTACATCGACACCTGTGATGTTGGCGACCTCTTGAGGCGGATAGTCCTGAAGATGTTTACGCAGTGCACCCAGACCATTGGTCTTGTTTTTGATGTACTCCTGGTTTTCCCAGCCCTGCTCCAAGATAATATAACAAAGTCCATTTAACAAGGCAAGGTCTGTACTTGGTTTAATAGGAATAAAAAGATCTGCCATCTGTGCTGTCTTGGACTTACGCGGATCGATAACGATGATCTTCGGCTTCTTCTTGTTTTTGGCAATATGCAGCTTCAAGATAGGATGGTTATCAGCAATGTTGGCACCAATTAGGACAATGGTGTTCGCCTCTTGAAAATCCTCATAAGAGCCAACCGCTCCGTCAGAACCGAGAGACTGTTTATAACCCATAACAGCAGATGCCATACAGAGCGTTGTATTACCATCAAAGTTGTTTGTCTTTAGACCAAGTTGTGCAAACTTTCCAAGAGTATAAAATTCTTCAGTCAGCAGCTGTCCTGTTGAGATAATACCAATTGCTTTTGCACCGTGTTCTTTAGTGATACGTTTGAATTCAGAACTCACCTTATTAAAAGTCTCATCCCAAGTCGCTGCTTCGAGCTTGCCACTTTTTCCACGTAGCATCGGTGCAGGGATACGCTCTGGAGAATTCACCAGTTCATGTTCGCTCAGACCTTTTGGACAGAGTGTTCCCATGTTGACATCATGTTTAGGGTTACCCTTGGTATAAACAGCTTTACCGTCTTTGACACCGATGTAAAGGCCACAGCCCACACCACAGTAACCACAGGTAGAGAAAACCCACTTGTCAGGTTTCTTGGCATCCGCAATCATCCCAAACTGGGCATCTTTGGAGAGTTTATACTTGTCGGCCTTGATATCAAAACCTAAAAAATCTTTTATTTTACTAATCATCATAAGCCCTTAACGTTGATTTCCAACAAAGAATCCACCTGCCATACTTAA
>WGDB01000105.1 GCA_015493495.1 Helicobacteraceae bacterium
AGAGGGTGAGGCTTTAGAACATATCAACATGGACAAGGTGGTAGAAAAGCTGTTGGGAGATCTGCTATGAGTTTAAAACCCTTTAGCGAAGTGGTCATAGAAGAGACAGAAGAGGCGAGTGTAACGACGCCATTTATAGACGAAGCCAAGGGTGGTGTTGTAGTAGAAGCAGCATACCTTGAAGAGAGTAAGAAACTTCAAGAGAACCTTGTGGTTAGAAGCATTAACTACTTAGGGTCACTGCGTGGTGTTTTTGTGATGTTTGTACTTTTCATCCTTACTGTACTTTTAGTAGATGCTATAGGGACTTTTCAAGACCTTGTGACAAATGGTTCTGTATTAGATGTTATCTATTTGGTGGCATTGTTGTTGTTGCTTAGTGCGCTGAGTATGGTGACTTATAAAAACTACAAACAGATCATGATGCTAAAAAGTGTGACCCAACATCAAAATGCATTTGCTGTGCAAAAAACAGAGACAACAAAAGAGATAGTTCCCTTAACCCTTGAACTTTTGGATAGCTATGAAAAGAGTAGTGAAGATGAAAGCTTCAAACAGCGTGCAGGTGTTTTACGTGAACGTATTAGCAGCTCACATGATTATAAAGCGATTTATACAGAGTTAGATGAAGAGGTGTTAGAGATTATAGATGTCAAGGTACAAAATGCGATCAAAGCGGCTTCGGCGCAGGCTGCACTCTCTACCGCCATCTCTCCGTTGGCTCTTCTCGATGCCGCTATCGTCATCTGGCGCGGCGTAAGACTGACTAAAGAGATTGCAATGCTTTACGGGTTTAAACCAGGGTGGATCTCAACAATTGTACTTTTGAAAAAAGGGGCGTTTACCATCTTCTTTGTCGGAGCAACAGAGCTGGCAGTGGAATACGTGAATGCAGCTAGTGAGTCGACTATAGTCTCCAAGATCTCACTCTCGGCAGGTCAGGGTATCAGTAACGGTGTTTTGCTCGCACGGATCGGTTATGGCGTCATGGCAGCCTGTCGTCCACTGCCAATGCGGGTGAAGCGGGGCAGTTTTATCAGTTCTATGGCAGGCAGCATCAAAGATGCAGTTTTACAAAACAAAAAGTAGGAAGATATGGGAAAACAGTACAAAGAACTGACACCGGAGAATATAGTGTTCATCAACGAACAGCACCTCTTTTACATCGCCTCCTCCAGCGGACAGGAGGTTAACCTCTCTCCTCGTGGTTTTGACAGTGCCAAGGTTATCGACAAAAACACGATGCTCTTTTTGGATTATCCAGGCAGCGGTAACAGAACAGCACGTGACATCAGAGCAGGTGGTGAAGTGACAGTGGTCTTTAACGCTTTCAGTGGTCCTGCACAGATCGTCAGACTCTTTTGCAAAGGGGTGTTGATAGAAAAAGAGGATGCAAAGTTTGATGCGTATTTTAAGTTATTTGATGCAGACAAAAACCTTATCCGCCGTATCGTCGAACTCAACATCTATGCAGTAGAGTCAAGCTGTGGTATGGGTGTTCCCAAGATGCAGTACCAAAAACAGCGTACAGGCCTGCAGAAATGGATGGTCTCTATGCAAGAAAAGGGAGAACTTCAAGAGTATATCGAGGTACATGAGGTTCCGCCGAAACTTGAGGATCTTTAAGTGCATAAAAATATCAGCATATATAAAACTAGAGTGGTTACAATATCGCTAAAAAATATGGAAATATCATGACAGTCATCGTAAATGGAAATGAAAAACAGATCGAAGATGGGGCGACATTGTTAGCCCTTTTACAGCAGCTGAGCCTCGAAGGCAAGGTGATGGCGGCAGCAGTCAACATGGAAATCGTCAAGCAAGACCAGTGGGACCAGTATAAACTGGTTGATGGTGATAAGTTGGAACTATTGGACTTTGTAGGCGGTGGGTGAGCCTTTGGCTTAAGCTAATGGGAAAATAGTAAATAGAGAAGGGGAAAGAGTGTAGCTCTTAACTTCTTTGGTCCTTATGGATTTTTAGTCTCTTTGGTGGGTGACAACCGCGATAGCGTAATCCCCATCGTGGGTGATGGAGAGGGCTGAACACTTCACATCAAAACTTTTTTTGACCCGCTCTGAGAGTTTCAAAAGCGGGGCACCTTTAGCCGTTTTAGTTATGGTGATGTCATGAAAGGTACACTCCGCTCCTATACCACAGCCCAAAGCCTTGGATGCGGCCTCTTTGGCTGCCCAGAAACCAGAAGCAGTTCTATAGTTTTTGACCAGTGATATTTCAGCAGGGGAGAGGAACTTCTCCAAGAACTTTTGATCGTACTTTTCGAGAAGTCGTTTCATGCGGTCGATTTTAATAAGATCGATGCCTATCATGAGCGTGGGCTAATAACGAACGTTATTAGTTTTGACACTTTTTGATGTCAAGGATCTTCATAAGACGTTCTAATATCTTGCCACCATCACGATCATAATCGTCATGAAACTCAGTAACGATGACATTGCGTCCACCAGAGATGGCACAGGTATAACTGTTATGGTCAAGGTCACATCCCTTAAGGACAGTTTCTAAAGCAGCATTGATCTGTGCCAACTGCTCATCGTTTGAGTAGGCAAGAGAGATTTTTGTGTAACGCTCCTCACCTTTATATTCTGCATCAATACATGGAACTGACATTTTAGACCTTCTTATTGGGTTTTTAGACCCTTTTTTTTATTGCTGGAATTATACAATATTATGATTATAAAGTATCTTCAAATATGGCAAAAACATAAAAAATAGTGATAGTTGATGCAATTAAGTGGTTGTTGTTTAGAACCACTCTATCAGTTTGGTGACTTCGTCGACCTCATAACATTTGACACCATGATGTTCTTTGGGCTTTTTGGCAAGAAGGACCTTGTTGATGTTGTGCATCTGCAACTCTCTCAGACGGATGTCGATCTGGTAGACCTCTCTGATGTCACCAACGAGTGAGACCTCGCCTATGAAGACAGTCTCTTTGGAGATGGTACGGTCTCTAAACGAGCTGATGATGGCAGCAAGGACGGCAAGGTCGGCAGAGGTCTCGTTGATCTTGATGCCACCTGCAATGTTTATGAAGACATCATAGCCGTTGAGGGGGATCTCTAATTTACGTTCAAGCAATGCCAAAAGCATGTTGAGACGGTTGTTGTCAAAACCGGTAGCCTGCCGTTTGGGATTAGGAGCGTGGGAGTCACTGACTAAGGCTTGTACCTCTAAGATAAGAGGGCGAGAGCCTTCCATGACAACAGTAAGAGCAGAGCCGGGCTGCGACTTGTTTTGGTTGAAAAAGCGTGAAGAGATGTCTTTGGCAGAGACCAGCCCTTCATTTCGCATCTCAAAGACGCCGATCTCATTAGTGGGACCAAAACGGTTTTTAAAACCGCGAAGTATGCGCAGCTCTTGAGAACTGTCTCCTTCAAAGTAGAGTACGGTGTCAACCATATGTTCCAAAACACGAGGCCCGGCAATGGAGCCTTCTTTGGTAATATGACCGATGATAAAGATGGCGATGTTGCGCTCTTTGGCCACACGCATTAAGTCGAAGGTGATCTGACGTACCTGTGTTACGGACCCCGGAGCTGAGCTGATGCTCTCGGAGTACATGGTCTGGATGGAGTCGATGATGATGAACTCATAGTCACGCTCTCCAAGCTCTAACATGACCTGTTCGAGCTTTATCTCGCTGAGAAGGTAAAGGTTCTTCTCTGCTGCGTTTAGACGGTCTGCCCGCAGCTTTATTTGTCCTTCTGACTCTTCTCCCGTAACATAGAGGGTGTTTTTACCAGACTTGGCGATGTTGGCGCCAACCTTGAGAAGAAGGGTAGACTTACCAACTCCCGGACTTCCTCCAATAAGTGTCAAAGACCCAGGAACAACACCACCTCCTAAGACCATATCAAGTTCAGCATCGTTACTGGAAAAGCGTGTCACTTCTGTCTGTGTGACATCTTGTATAGCCCTTGCTTTACTTCTGCCTTTGGGTGAAGATGTAGAAGTGAGTTTGATGACTTCTTGCTGTTGTTCGTTAAGTTCGACAAGAGAGTCCCATGCCCCACAGTTAGTACACTTACCCATCCATTTAGGTGTGGTCAGTCCACAGTGTTGACATTCAAACAGTATCTTTTTCTTGGCCATAGTCATATCTTCATAGTAGTTTTATAGTCATGATTGTAGCAGAGGGGATTGAAAGATAGAAAAAATTAGGCAAACTGTAAACATCTTAGAGAAAGATGTTTAGGGTATGCTTTAAGACTCTAAGAGGATCTTGCGTGAAAATGCCAACTCTTTTTTAGCCAGGATCTGTTTTACAGGCCATAACATCTTCCACGTCATGAGGTAGGCTCCTTTTGGAGTAAGGCTTCTTTGATTATCTTGCACATTTGCTTGAACATACCCTTTTTCTATGAGTTCGTTTTGTTCTTTGTTTAGAAGTTCAGAGACTTTTTTGAACTCTTTTCCGGGTTCAAGGCAGACAGCTGTTTTAGAAGAGAGATAAGTTTGTGATATATGCTCTGCAGCTTGGATAAGTGGTGCTACCTCGGTGATCTCAGGAAAACGGAAAGTCACTTTGTGAGAAGATTTAGGATAGGCTCCGGCTATTGGTGCGTTGAGCACATCCAACATTGTATCGTCGTCATAAAGCTGCCCTATCTCAAAAGAGAGTACGGTAGGAACGTTTGGGTTACTTATCTGTGTGAGGAGTATGGAGAACTTTTTTTCGTCATGCACAAAAAGACTAAAGCGTGTTTGCGTCTCTTGTTGGTTAAATACAGAAGAGGCAACATAACGAAAATCGTTAGACTTGATCTCATCAAAAAGTGACTGAAAGGCTGGATCTGTCTCTGAAAAAAATGTTTCCTCATCCATAGGTTCAAGGTTGTAACGCGCTGGAAGTTTGTTTTGAGCTAAGATCAGCAGAGGCATGAGGCCGTACATGACAAAAAAGATCCCGCCTGCGATGTAGAGTAGGTAGTCTAACACTGTTTATTCCTTTTGGATTATATTTTATGATGTAATGTAGCATTAATTGATTGTATTTATGCTATTTTTATATTTTAATAGGTGAAATCGTTTGGTGACAATGATAACTGTTATAGGGCACCTCTATCACCCAGTTAGAAGTAGATCTTTATATCCCTTGTCTCTATGTGAAGCTCTTGATCAACATTTTTTTAAATAGTGCTCACTTGTATTTATAGTGCTTGGACAAACCAGGTAAAAGTAGCTTGACATGTTAAGAGATCATTAATATCTTTTATCTCAACGTTGATTTGCAGTGAACCTCTACCTTTTTTCTCAAACTGTGATCTGAACTTTTCTATGCCTTCTTCGTCTGCTGATGAAAAAGCTGTGATCTTTTTTTGAGCAGGCTTTTTGTACTTTATCTGTGCATCTCTAAGTACCGGTACAACCTTGCCTTCAAGCTCGGGAAAGAGGCTTTGAAGGTGAAGACCACTTTGCGTCTCTGCTAATGTGAACTGAGCACTTGCATGTATCGTTTTAATATGGTTCAATATATCTTCTTTGAACTCTAATGATAGCGCAGTGTTCTCTTCTTCAATGCCTATATGTTTTACAAATGGTATGTCCGTTGCTTTCAATTTTATAGTCCTTTTTGAGATAATATTTCTCAAAGTAATAGTTATCTATTCAAAATAGCTTTACATTTTTAAAAAGTTCTTCTTTAGATAATGTGATAGCTTTCTCTACCCAATTCTAATTTGTTCTACGACCTTTTTCCCCAGTTGTAATACCAGATAAACCTTAGTGGGGATAGTGTGCACCAATCTCGCAGGTTCTGTATTGTTCTACCTCATGTCTCAACCCTTGAAATACCTTATCCCGATATGTTTTGGCTTCTTCTTCGGTCGCCCAAAGACTGATCGTCTCTTTGTTTTCAGAAACACTGTCCTTATAGTATCCGTCGCCCATGGATGTGGCATTCATCATAGGCTCGTCATTTGGTTGGAATAATTTGAAATATGAATTTTCAATAAACTCATAAGGCCAGATGTAGCCGCCCTGAGTTCCCATTTGTGCTTTTCTTTCCACAAAATGTAAAGGGACGATCGTCACACCGCCACTGTCATTGTTTTGACCATACTCATATGTACATCCCGTCATCCACACTTTCACCCCATCAAGCTCAAACTGACCAACATCTTTTTTAATATTAAACATGGAATTTGTGAGATGTGCTGCTGCAACATCTTTGTCTAAGAGATCCACTCCCGCGGCATCCGCTTTCTCTTCCAGACTTTTATTGTTAATATCTTCATCACCAAACTTGGAAGCCATATCATCAGCAATCACGATTGCTTCATCGATGTTTCCACCGACGTCCAATGATTGCAACAGTCTTATAAGATCAATCATTTGGCTGTTATTGTTGTCATCTCGACTAATGCCCACCAAGTCTTGTGGAAATATATAGCCATCAAAGGTAAATCTGTAGATGGTACCTAGTTTTAACTTCCCAATCTTAAATTCAACAGGTGGATTGTCACAACTGAATTCACCTGTGTTTGTAGTTTTACGAGCATCCTTATTGTCACAATAATACTCAACTCCAACAAGTGCAGAATCAACAAGGTGCTTTCCAACAGAATTTTCTTTTATACCTCCACTTCCTCCACTGCTTCCATTATCTTCACTACAAGCTGTAAATACTAGTGAAACCGATGCTATTAAAGCAACTTTTATCCAAACATTTTTCATACTATTACGCCTCTTTTTTTGAAGTTATTAATCTTTTTACTTTCAACATAGTAAGCTACCCTGTGGCTAACAACAGGAAAACCTTTTTCTAATATAATAATACACCGATGATACTTAAGTTTAATAAAAATTTAAAAAAAACACTATTTGTCGAATACAAACTTTTTCTTTGCCAGTTCTTTTCATATTCATAATCAAAGGGTCTGGATAAAGCGTATACCTACCGAACCTTTATAAAAAATGCATGCAGTATAAAAAAGTTGTCTATAGGAAAAAAGTTTTGTATTTGTGGGTGTTGTAATAGTATACGCGGCAGAACTGCAAAGAGGTTTAAAGCAGCTGATCCGCTTTGTAGCTCTTGACAATAGTACCATCTCTCTCTAAAACTTCGACAGCATAAGCATCTTCATTAGGCAGGATCTTATACTCGTTCCATGTCTTTTGATCACGGACAAAGTGTTTTGAGAGGACGTCATAGCCATCTTCTTGGAGCAGAGTGTTGAGCTTTTGACGCTGCTCGGATGTGAGGTTGGTGATCTCTATAAGTGAGCCTGAGACGGAGTTGAGTTTGTCACTCTCTTTATTGACCTCAAAAAGAGGGTCCAAGAAGTTGTCTATAAAGGCATACTTGTCAAAGACTACTAAGTCTTCAGGTTGTTCACCAACACCTACGTAAAGTATAGGAATTCGTAGAGCATGGGCAATAGAGAAGATAGAACCACCTTTAGCCGTACCATCAAGCTTGGTGATGATAATACCATCGATATCGATCATCTCGTTGAAGGCTTTTGCTTGTGCTATGGCCGAGTTACCTTGTGTACCATCCAAAATCAAGATCTTACGGTGTGGTGCGCCGTTGTGTGCCTTGTCGCTGATACGCACGATCTTTTTAAGTTCGTTAGAGAGGTTGGTCTGGGTGTGAAGACGACCTGCTGTGTCTAAGATGACATGGTCGTAACCCTTTGCCTTGGCAGACTCTATGGCATCATAACAGACAGCTGAAGGATCATGGCCTTGACGAGATGAGACAATAGGCACATCGATCTTTTCAGCCCATCTAGTGAGCTGTTCTATGGCTGCCGCACGGAAGGTGTCGGCAGCGCCTAGCATCACTTTTTCACCCTGGTCTTTAAACTGTTGTGCAAGCTTGGCAATGGTCGTTGTCTTTCCGGCACCATTGACACCAACGATCAGGTCTACAAACGGGGATGTGTGCTCTGGCTTTTCATAGTTAGCCCATGCCATAGTCGCTAAGAGTTTAGATTCTAACTGTGCTTTCGTGACCTTCTCTTCATAAAGTTCACGTAAGATGATCTCAATAAGCTCATACTCAACATCTGCTTCTAACAAGACATCTTCAAGTTCATCTTTTAAGATATAACTGCGCTTTTTAGGTACAACGACCTTCATCGCTTCGGTAGTCTTGTTCAGACCTTTTTTAAAAAAACTAAACATCGACTACTGTTTCCCTAACGCTTTTTTAATGTCGCTTTCTATCATCTCTTCTGGTGTCTGACCGACATAGTGTGTTATGTACTGACCATCTTTATACATGACCATAAGTGGGATAGGAAAACGTTGACCTACCTTTGTCGCAGAGGCGATGGCACGATAGAGGCGTGCATTTTCACTGCTGTTTACCAGTGCATAGTTGGCACCGTACTCAGCTTTAAAGTCACTAAGATCAGAGTTTTTGAGGTCATCTTCTATAGTGACACCTATAATAAGCAGTGAGTCTTTGTACTTTTTTTGTAAGTGGCTTAAGTGTGGTGCTTCTGCACGACATGGCGGACACCAAGTGGCAAAGATGTCAAACATGATGACCTTGCCTTCATGACCCTTGACTATGAAGTTTGGTCCTGACTTGCTGACATTGAAATCTCTGCCGTCGATACTTTTGAGGTTAAAATCGTTAGAGGCTACCATGTTACTCTCATCTTCAGTGGTGTCACTGCTGCATCCTAAAAAGAGTAGGGGAATAATGATTGAGAGTGATAGAAGGGTTTTTTTGAACATATTAATTGGCCTTTGGGTAGAATAGTTGAGATTATATCCAATCTCTTGTAGGAAAA
>WGDB01000106.1 GCA_015493495.1 Helicobacteraceae bacterium
AAGGTAGAGATGTTCGTCAACATCAAGAAGTACAAAAAGTTAAAAGCAAAAGGCGATCTCATCTTCACTAAAACAGGGATTCGCGGTCCCGTAGTCTTGGACTTCTCTCGTGAGATCACCCCGCTGCTTAGTAAATTCGACGAAGTCCCTCTGCTTATGAACCTCACCAAAGGGATGAATGAAGAGCAGATCAGAGTACATTTTAAAGATGAGATCTTCAAAAACCAAGACCACACTACCCTGACCCTCGTTCAAACCCTGCTCCCGGAAGCCCTTGCCCTGGAGATCTGCAAACTTGCAGAAGCAGACCCAGTGTTAGGTTTCAACAAACAAAACGGACAAGTCCGAGACAAACTCATCAAACTCCTTGCCTGGACACCCCTCACCATTAACGGCCATGATGGCTTCAAGATGGCCATGATCACAAGAGGCGGTGTCACCTTAAAAGAGATAGACCCTAATACAATGGCTTCTAAAAAGATCAAAGGTCTCTACTTTTGTGGAGAAGTAATGAACCTCGACGGCCCCTGCGGCGGCTACAACCTACAGTGGTCTTTTGCCAGTGGCTTTCTTGCAGGGCACCTCTCAGAACTTTAAAACACTTTTCCTTTTCGTCAACAGATTAAACAGATTTTTTAAAACGCTTTGCTCTTAATCTGTGAAATCTGCGTAATCTGTTGACAAACGCTCTTTAAATACCTTGTATATATAACATAATCATTAATTTTCGAGCAAACCCGTGCTACCATTGGAGTATGAAAACAAACAGACAGATCTACTCATGGGCCATGTATGACTGGGCAAACTCCGCTTATGCCACAACAGTAATGGCCGGCTTTTTTCCGCTCTTTTTCAAAGAGTACTACAGCAGTGGTGCCGATGCCATCGTCTCTACGACCCAACTGGGCATCGCTAACTCCCTTTCGAGCCTTATCGTCGTTCTCATGGCACCTCTTCTGGGTGCCATCGCCGATGCCGGAAGCTTCAAAAAGAAGTTTCTTTTCCTCTTCGCTTATCTCGGCATCCTGATGAGTGCTTCACTGGCCATGGTCGACAAGGGCGACTGGCAGTTGGCTGCCTTTATCTATGTTCTGGGTAACATCGGGTTTATGGCTTCGAACACCTTTTATGATTCTCTCCTGCCCAACGTTGCCGGTGATGACAAGGTAGACTATGTCTCCGGACTGGGCTTTGCTCTGGGCTATCTTGGCGGAGGCATCCTCTTTGCGCTTAACGTTCTCATGGTACAAAAGCCTGAGTTCTTTGGACTCAGCGGCACGGTAGAGGCCATCAAGGTCTCTTTTGTCTCGGTCGCACTCTGGTGGGCGCTGTTTTCCATACCGCTGCTGCTCTTTGTCGAAGAGCACGCCCCCAAAGTCCAGCGCAACCTGGCACAAAACATCGTTGCAGGATACCGACAGATCATCATCACCTTCAAAAAGGTCTCCAAACTCAAAGGACTCCTTCTCTTTTTAGTCGCCTACTGGCTCTACATCGACGGGGTCGACACCATCATCCGTATGGCTGTCGACTATGCCATGGCCATAGGTTTTGATCCCAATGCCCTGATCCTCGCCCTGCTCATCGTACAGTTCGTCGGCTTCCCTGCCACCTTGCTCTTTGCCAAACTCGCAGATGTCTGGGACACTAAAAAAGCCCTCTTCCTTGCCATTGGTAGCTACTTCTTCATTACCATAGGCGCATCCTTGATGCAAGAGGAGTATCAGTTCTATCTTCTGGCTGTAGCCATCGCCATGGTCCAAGGCGGCATACAGGCATTGAGCCGCTCCTACTACGCACGAATGATCCCGCCTGAACAGGCCGGTGAGTATTTTGGATTTTTCAACTTTCTCGGAAAGTTCGCCACAATACTCGGGCCGCTTATGATCGGTCTTGTAGCGACGATGACCGACAGTTCGCGTCTTGGTATCGCCTCAGTCAGTCTCTTTTTTATCATAGGCGGTCTGCTGCTTTATAAAGTCGATGCCCAAAAGATAGCCAAAGAGGTAAGAGAGATCTAGAGATCTGTTCCACCACAAGAATGTTGATCGATATTCTTGATGAACTGCTATAATTTCAAAAACATTTTTAAGAGTAGACATGACCATACAAAACTTGAATGAACTGCTAACAACTCATGCTAAAGACCACAACCAAGAGTACACCCGACTCTTTCATGGACGTGGCAACTTTTATGACAACTTCAAAGAGCTCACTGTTGACGCTATAGACAAGGTACTCTATGTTGCTCTTTTTGCACCAAGAGAGGATGAGGCAGAACTGATTGTGATGCTGAGAGACTTTTTTAAACAACATACTTTCGAAGCATTAGTCTTTCAACGACGCTTTTTAAAAGGTGCTCCTAGTGAACTACTAGAAGGTACACTGCCTGAGAAGTGTTATGCTGTTGAGGATGGGCTCAAATACCACATTAACTTTATGAACAATCAAAACATCGGTTTCTTTCCGGACATGAAGATAGGTCGTCAGTATGTCAGAGAACATGCCAAAGCTAAAAAAGTGCTCAACCTCTTCTCTTACACCTGCCCCTTTTCTGTTGCGGCTATCGCAGGAGGTGCTAGAAGTGTAGTCAATGTGGACATGGCAAAAGGGGCACTTACTACAGGACGTGAGAACCACCGACTCAACGATCTCGATACCCGCTCAGCGCAGTTTATGCCTTACAACATCTTAAAGTCATGGGCGCGCATTAAAAAGGCGGGGCCCTACGACATAATCATCATCGATCCACCCTCTTTTCAAAAAGGCTCTTTTGCGGCGACGAGTGATTATGAGAAGATCATCAAACGGCTCGATCAGTTGGCCGCACCTGAATGTACAGTACTCTCTACACTCAATGCACCAGAACTGGGCACAAGCTTTGTAAAAGATCTTTTCAAAGAGAATGCCCCAGAGTTTCACTATGTAGAGAGACTTGAAAATCTTGAGAGCTTTCCTACAGATAACGAAGAGACAAGTCTCAAAAACCTTATATTTAAAAGAGACATATCATGATAGAACTTTCACTCAAAGAGTACGCAACTAAACACAAGATCAGTATCTTTAACACGATGAAGTTGGCCAAAGCGGGAAGCATCGCTTCTGAGACCCGAATGAAAGATGGTAAACCAGAGATCATCATCTTGACTGATGAAGCACCTCAAGTCAAAGCTGTGGAGACAGAAGAGATGGACTATAAAAAAGCCTACTTGGAGCTCAAAAAAAAGTATGATGCTCTGCTTCGCAGCGGAAATGGGAAATAGAAAATGGGAAATAGAGAAGAGCGAGACAGCATGTTAGGTTTTACCAATGAGTCTATGCTCACTATTGTCCAAGTACTTGAAAGTGCTTTAGAAAAAAGCACGAGGGTCTCACTCGAAGTGTTAGACCCTGATCCCTATAACGGTCTCTATGCAGGTACAATGGTTACTGTTAAAGATACACAATACTGCTATCGGTCACTACGTTCATGGCTAGATCTCGCCCAACAGCTTGGTTGTCGTATGTTAACGCCTCTCAAAATTTCTGATACCACCATACTGCTACATTTTCAAAAGCTACAAACAGACTCTTTTCATCAAGAGAACCCTATAGATAAGTCAGAAAAGTATGGCAGCGACTCTAGCTTTTCAGCGATTAACAAAAATGAAGAACCCGCTTTTCTTTTGGCGTATATGCAGGCATTAAACATCGCCAAACTCAGTACTAGAAAAAGTGTGTTGAACTTGGGCATTAACCGTGGAGATGAATTTGCACTCATAGAGGAGTTGTTGCCAAAAGAAGATTTTGAGAACATTAGGTTTGTGGGGATTGACCATGCTCAAAGTGCCATAACTGCAGCACAAAACCGCTTTTCTCAATCCAACTTACACTTTTATAGCCATGACATTAATCAACTAGATACACTTAACCTTGGTAAGTTCGACCTTATCATCTCTATTGGTACATTGCAGAGCCCGGGTATTAACTATAAACCTTTTTTAATGGAGCTTGTAAAGAAGCATCTAAACGATAAGGGCGCTCTTATTTTAGGCTTTCCTAATTCACGTTGGATTGATGGCGAGATGGTCTATGGGGCGAAGATGCGTAACTATAGAGAGTCTGACATGTCTCTTGTACTGAGCGACATCGACTTTGCCAAACGTTACCTTCAACAAAAAAAGTTTACGGTGCGTATTAGCGGTAAAGAGTACCTCTTTTTAACAGCAGTTAAGGGGTAAGTTTAACCATATAGACTTTAGTATTTTTCTCATGCCATCTACAGTTTTTAGGATGACCCATCAAACTGGTTGTAAATCCTTTACTCAAAACAGCACAACTGATTTTCTTTCGCTTTGCTAACAACCAGATATCTCCATAGCGATACGCTGACATACTCGACTTTTTCTTTATCAAGGTCTCTTCAGGCTTACCTTTACGCGCTATATAATCTTCTATCGTCTCACGAGGATGTGCATCAATACGAACGACCTTTGGAGCTGCCTTGCCCACAGGTTTTTTCTTGGCACGCTTCACTTTTTTTGGCTTAGGTTTTGTTGCCTTTTTCTTAACATGTGGTTTGGCCTTGACAACAGGTTTCTTAACTGTAGCGGGTACAATTTTTACACGTGTAGAGGCATAAGAGCAATCAGCATCTTCATTACATACCTTATATTTGACCACATAGCTTCCAGACTGAGCGTAAGCATGGTTAGGATTGCGTTTTGTTAACCTACTCCCATCACCTAAATCCCACTCATACAACTTTATCTTACTTCCTTTAGAAGAAGAACGGTTGTCAAAATGGACAGGTTCTCCTACTTTGTAAGATCTCTTTTTTAAGATAAAGTAAGCTTTTAAACTGTTTTTCTCTCGCACTTTCAACTTACGTCTGGTCTTGGTCACCAAAACATCTTTAACCCGAAACGTACTTAAACCAGAGACATCCGTGACCTGTAAAGAGACACTGTAACTTCCCTCTTCTTCGTAACGATGATGTGTATTTTTTTGTTCAGACTTGGACCCTTCACCAAAATCCCAATGGTAGATCAAGCTGTTTGACTCATCTTTTACATCAGCTCTAAACCCAACGTCACATTGATAGTTTTTATTACTGTTACAACTCTTGACCTCTATCTTCACCGATGGCAGGACATTAATAGAGTTTTCCAGACTTTTAAAGTCTGTAGAGAGTGGTTTTACATCCATAGGTGCAAGACTGTTAGCATCTTTCAAACGCTCATTAAAACGATAACGTTCGGTCAAAAGCGTCTTGATCAAGATATCTTTGTCATCATACTCAAAGATCTTCACATACTCTTTTGAATGTTTTTCGATCTCTTGACGTCTTTTTATCAACTGATCTCTAAAAAACATCCAGTGTTGACGTGTCAAAACCGCTTCATAACAGAAAGCACCATCACTCTCTAAGCTATGGACTTTAATATACTTTCTCAGATCATCTTCTATCAAGGGATGTGCATTGGTGATCTCTTTTATAGCCTCTTCTTTCGCTTTTTCCGGAGAGACGGCACAAGATGATCCTTGTGCATAGATCTTGTTATTATCTGCCCGTGAGACAAATGTCACATTACAGCCAGAGAGTAGTAGTAAAAACATACTACTTATAAATACTAATTTCACATGGACACCTTACTATCGATTATTAACTTAAATGATATCAAAAGATACTGATATCTGCTACAAAAACAGCTCTAGTTCACCTTGGCGACTGTAGATTTACTAAAACTGATACTTTATTACTAAAATCTATTTGATTAATAAGATATTAATATATGTTATATTTTGCGATGTCACCAAAAGTTACTAAAATAACTTATAGTTATATTCTTACTGAACTGTCATCAAAAAAATATGTGTCTTACAATTTTTCATGTAACATCACTCCAAATCACATTTTGGAGTTTCCATGAAAAAACTTATTCTTGCACTACTTTTTCTAAGTGCCAGCCTCTTCGCTAAAGACATTAGCAGCTACCTTAACGGTTCTTACCAGTCAACTGACAAAGTAAAATCAGCACTGAGTGCCAATGGTTTTAATGTGATCGGTGAGTACGACGCTATGGGTGATGCAAATCATCATGTCGTAGTTTACACATGTCCAGGTCTTCTCAAACTTGCTTCTAAAGAGAACCGTGGTTTTGCTGCCGTTCAAAAAGTAATGGTTGACTCTGAAAAGAAAAACCTGGTCATGACCAACCCTGAGTACTTCATGCCAGCATTTTTACAAGATGACAATAATCCTAAGATCGTTGCTAAAGTAGCATCTAAACTTTCTGCTGCATTTGGTACCCTTAAAGGTGGTGTTTCAACACTTGAAGATGATGACATTGCCGGTTTTCACTTCATGATGGGTATGCCTTACTATGAGGACATGATCGAAGTTGCAGAAGGTAAAGACCTTACTGCTACATTAGAAAAAAACGCTAAAGGTAAAATCGTATTTACTCAAAAAGCTGGTAATGCAACCGTATACGGAATCGCAATGCCTAAACTTGAAAAAACATACGTAACAACTATCAATGCTGGCGCACATGCAGCATTTTTACCATACATGGTCATGGTTCAAGGCGACAAGGCTCTTATCTTACACGGTAAGTACTACTTGGCAATCTCTAATCCTACACTGAGCATGGGTGACTTCATGGGTATCTCTTCTACACCAGATGATATCGAAGAGCAGATCACAGCACTTTTTAAATAATCCTCTAACCTGGGCATCCGCCCAGCTCTTCTCCCTACTGACTTCTAAACCACTTATTACATCAAATTATTACAGCACCGTCGTTGTCATCTATCTTTGCAGCAGAGTTATTGTCATCAATTTGGTACAATAAAAAAAAGGTTCAATATGGAAGAAAAAACAGTAAAATATTTTCGTGGTAAACGCGTAGGCACTGAGACATATTATGAGGGTGATGCTTTTATTACAAAGCGTTACTATGATGATAAAGCTAACAACGTTAAAGAGATGGTAACCGTCAAAGGGACAAGTAAAGAGATAAAACACTTTACAGCAAGCGGTGTTTTGTCAAAAACTGAAAACTTTCTCAAAGGAGTGCGTCACGGTGTTGAGACAAGATACATTATCCCTAAAGCAGATGAAAGCATTAAGTCAATTAAAAGATACCAAGATGGCAAACTGCATGGCGAGTGTATGACTTATGATCAAACAGGAAAGATTATCAAACAAGAGGTATTTGCTCTTGGAAAGCTTGTTTTAAAGTACGTACAAAAGAAAGATCTGGATAATGAGATCGAATGTATTGAGATCGTTGATAAAGAGAGCCTCAAACACATACCGGAAACAGATTTTGATACATTAGAAAGTTATAAGAGAGAACATCCAGAATGGTTCAAAAAGGCATAACTATATGAATAAAGACTTAGCGTCTATGACACCAGACCGACCAGACATTATAACTTCACAAATAGATGCTATAAACTTTTACCCTAAAATAGACATAGAGGCTACTATTGTTGAGATGATCGCAGGCAAGTATGTTTTTGTTGGCAAACTTTATAGTGATGGTCTAAAGGTATTATCCGAACTCAAAAGAAACCTCCAACTAAAATACAATGACAAAAGTTTTCAAGGCCAACGTGATTATCGTTCTGCCTTTAGAGAGGCTTCTCAAAGAGTTTTGCTCAAAGTCAAAGACCATAAACTAACCACTAGAAAATCTCCTGATATTGGTTGGTTAGAATTACTCTACCCTGAGGTATCAGAGTTTTATATCTCATTTGCTCAGGTACAGGGTATGAACAGCTCTTGGCAGTGGTATCAAAAAGGGATCGAAGTCAAAACCTTAGACTTGACACTTCATCCCTATTATGGAACCTATTTTCCCACAAGGTTTGACCATCTGAAGCTGTTTGATCAATGGTTAAAGAGATATGATGGAGCAAAAACTACCGCCATAGACATGGGTGTAGGAAGTGGTGTCTTGTCTTTTCAATTAATTCAAAACGGTTTTGAAAATATTGTTGCCTGTGATACCAATAAAAATGCGATTATTGGTGTCTCTAAAGAGGTCCAAAGATTAGGGCTTGAAGATAAAATTACGCTGAAATACAGTGATCTGTTTGAAGACTGTGATGTTAAAACTGACCTCATCGTTTTTAACCCTCCTTGGTTACTTGCCAAGCATGATTTAGAAGAGGGAATTGACAAGGCCATGTATTATGAAGGAGACCTCTTTCCCAGGTTTTTTGAGCAGGCACAAAAGCACCTGACTCCTGATGGGAAAATAGTTCTCATATTTTCAAACCTGGCGCAGGTTGTTGACAAAGAGAGCACACACCCTATTATAGAAGAGTTGCAAAAGAACAAGCGTTACACCAAAGAGTTGCACCTGACAAGGGGAGTCAATGCTTCATCCAAAAAAACAAAACGTACAGACTCTAGAAGCAATGAAAAAGTGGAATTATGGGTTTTGACGCCTAAAGCGAAGAAGGTATAAAAAAACGGCCCTACAAGTCAAGAAAAAGAGTAGAAACCATCTTTAAAGAAAAAGCTACGATGAACAGCTTATATGAGATATTCCCGCAACTTTAAAGAGTTCAGCGGGCTTTTTGGCATAGTATTTTTTTTCTATCTCTTTTGACTGCTCATCGTATGGGTTTGTCATAACTTCTTGCAACTCTTTTATCAGCGCATAGTCTCCTTTTTCAGCGGCTTGGTAAGCAGGTACAAGTAGCCACTCTCGTAAAGTGTATTTTGGATTAAGACGTTTCATCTTTTGTGAAAGTTTTTCCCGTGACTCCGGAGAGCTTGCGTTTATGTCGGAAGGGTTAGACAGGTTAATAAGTGCCTTCCATTTTTCCAGCCACTCTGACCAACTTTTTAAGAGTGCTTCACTGTTTGTGGACACTGTATAAAAGCTTTTTTTCAGTGGCGTGATCTCATCAGGCAGATGTGAAAGCTCACGAAAGAAAATGGTGTAATCTACTGAAGTTTCGATCATCAGACTTGCCAGTTCTTGAAAAAGAGCTTGATTAAAAGTACTCAGACCCAGCTTAGATGCCCACATGTTTTCTACTTGCTCTTGCATCTGTTTGGAAAAACCATTTCTGATCTCTGCTAGTTTTGCTTGTCTGTCCGGATAGGGTTCTAACAACGGTAGCAATGCAGTACAAAACATATGGTAGTTGTGTTCTGCTGCCTGGGGCTGGTTTAAAAAGGCATAGTGCACACCACCGCCTGTCCATGGCTGGTACTGGGGATCAAACATATCTATAAAGCCAAAGGGGCCATAGTCGAGGGTAAAACCACCTGCAGTACAGTTGTCACTGTTGAAGTTCCCTTGGCAGTAGCCAACACGAATCCAGTTGGCTACAAGTGCAGTGATGCGAGAGCGAAACTCTAGTGCAAGGAGGAGTACTTTTTCCTCTATAGGTAGACTTTGATCAATGACCTCACTGTATTCACGGTCTATCAAGTGCACAACAATCTGTTCAAGTTCCTCTATAGCCTTTGAGTGTTCTCTTTTACGGGCGCGACGACCAAAAAGTTCGAGCTGCCCCACTCTCAGAAACGAGGGTGCAACTCTGGTCGTAATGGCCACATCCTCTTCTATCATCACTTCAGGGTCTCTGGAATAAGAGCCATCAAAAAACCATGGTCGTCGTACTTTTTCTACTTTTGACGCATAGAGACTGAGAGAGCGTGATGTGGGTATGCCAAGAGCGTACATATGCTCCTGAGCTAAGAACTCACGGATACTTGAACGCAGTACCGCACGACCATCAGCCCCACGGCAATAAGGCGTTCGTCCTCCCCCTTTTAGTTGCATCTCCCATCGCTTGCCTTTGATCACCGCTTCAAAGATAGAGACGGCACGACCATCACCATAGCCATTGCCTGTCTGAAAAGGACATTGCTGATAGTATTCGTTCCCATTAATAGAAAGAGCATACCCCGTTGCCCAGCCTACTTTTTTCATAGGTTCTGGGACTTCTGAAAGATTTCCAGCGAACATTTGAATGAACGCATCTGATTGCGCTAAGCTGTTGTCAAAGCCAAGTTCTCTAAAGAAACTTTTACTGTGCATAATATACTGTGGACTTGTGATAGGTGTCGGTTTTACCGTGACATAGTGTCCGGAAAAGACCTCTCTAGGATCATGATCCATTCCATCTACTTTTGCCTCAGAATCACAGTTAAGCGTGTCCAATAGTGAATAATCTGCCAACAGTGCAAGGTCACTAAGGCTTTTCACCAGCGCAGGGCTCTCTTTTGTTTCGTTCATATTAAAGACTTTTCTATTGTATTTTTTGGCGTATTATATATAAGTAGTGTCAAATAAAAGAGCGTAAAAGTATCTAGTAAATTTATGCAAGATTTAAATGGGGTCTAGTATTTTGGTTTTTATAAAGAATCGTTGCAGGATATTTTAGATGCTGTGCCCTTTTCTTACATGTATCACCATTAGAACAGCCCCAATAAGGGCATCTTATTTAACTTTTTTAATAAACACCACTTTAAGATAGTTACCCGCTTTAAACTCGTCTAAAACCCTAAAATCTTTTGGCAGAGAAAATCTCTCTTTTATTTCATACTTTACATTTAACTCTTTGAATGCCTTGCGAATAAAATCGCCAAAAGTCATCATATTAAAGTTTGCAGAGTTCGTTGAAGCTACAATAATTCCACCTCTGTTTGTAATTTGTATGGCTTCTTTTAGGAGATTTACATAATCTTTTGAAGCACTGAATGTACGTTTTTTAGATCTGGCAAAACTGGGTGGATCTAAAACAACTAAGTCAAATAAGAGTTTTTTCTTTACAGCAAACTTAAAATAGTTAAATACATCTTCAACTATAATATTTTGGTTGTCAAGGTCAATGTTGTTGACCTCAAATTGCTCCGAAGTTTTTTTAAGACTGCGTTTAGCCAAGTCCACACTTGTGGTCCTGGTAGCACCCCCAAGTGCGGCTGCCACCGAAAAGGCGCCCGTATAAGAAAAAGTATTTAAAACAGTTTTTCCTTTAGCGTACTTGTCTCTAATGGCTTTTCTGACATTTCTTTGGTCTAAAAACACACCAACCATAGCACCATCATCTAAATAGATGGCAAAATTAACGCCATTTTCTTTGACTAAAATAGGGGCTTCAGCTCTCTCTCCACAGATGAAATCATCTTCATCATCAAGATATTTTCCTTTTGAGTCAAAGCGTTTTTTCTGATAAATACCTTTATACTCAACAACACTTTTCAAGGCTTCCAATATATCTGACTTAAATTCATAGATGCCGAGACTGTACCATGTCAGCAGGTAATAACCATCAAAGTAATCTATGGTCAATCCACCTAAGCCATCACCTTCACCGTTAAGAACTCTAAACGCCGTGGTACTCTCATCAGCGTAAAAGTCATTTCTATAGGCTACAGAAGACTTGATCTTTCGACTAAAGTAGTCTTGGTTTATAACCTCATTTTTATTGCTAGACAAGGCCCATCCGTAGCCTTTGTTCTGCACACCATGATACGCTTTAATGATAAACTTTCCCTTTTCATCAAAAAGGTTTATCACGGTGCCTTCTTCAGTCACCTTATCCCAGCTCTCTATGGATTCTCTTAAGATAAGGGGATATCCATCTTTATAGGCTTGAATAAATCTTGGTTTTACAGTTACGTCTATCTCTTGCGTCATTTATGCTTATCCTTTAAGATGTTGAAGTAGCATTTTTTCTTCTTCTAATGAAAGGAAACGCCACTCAGAACTTTGTATGTTGAGTTTCAAACTTCCTATACTGACTCTTTTTAAATCTAGGACTTTTAAAGGTGTCCCAAACTTGTTATCTTTAAGTGCCCCAAACAGTCTGCGTATATGTCGGTTTTTGCCCTCGTTGATCTGTATTCTCAGTCTTGTTTTTGCCCCACCCACGCCTATTTTCTCAACGACGAGTGCTTTAAGCAGGTCATCTCTACTTTTGACACCCTTTAGAGCCTGTTCTATATGTTCTTGCGTGACATGACCTCTCACCCAAATTTCGTAGATCTTGACGCAGTTGCCAGGCTTGGTCAGAACATGCCCTGTTTTACCATCTGTTGTAAATAACAAGAGTCCCTTGGACTCCAAGTCAAGACGTCCAACCGGCATCCAACCCTCATCAAAAGCCCACTGCGGCAGTAGATCATAAACGGTCTTTCGCCCAAGATCGTCAGATCGTGTTACGAGGTAACCCTTAGGCTTGTTGAGTGCTAAGAGTATTTTTGAATTGTTTGTTGGCGTGTCCATCAGGTCTATTCCTTAGCTGCTTTGAGGCTTAAGTGTTTCACTATTTCAGAGTAGTCCCTAGACTGGACACATCCTATGTTAGTAAAAGCCTCACTTTTAGAAATCACAGTATTATACCTTTTTTCAAATTTGTTAGTGAGATTTAGCTTGACCTCTCTTGGCATCATAAAACATCTTTATCTTAAACATTGTAAGCCCTCAAGTCTCAAATTTTGTTCTTAATAACAAAGTACCGTAAGATACTTTGAGTGTAAGTCTAAAGTTAAATATCAAAGTGGTAAATTGTGAGCCTAACTGATAGTTTTTGTAAAAAATAGTTTATTTTGGAAGATATATTATGTATATTAGATACTATCTATTTATCAATTACCCATAATTTAAAAAAAGAGGAATATTAACGTATGTACAAAAGAAGTCTAAGTCTGCTTGCAGCTGTTTTATTAGTCACAGGATGTTCAACAAAAACAACCACACCGTATCAATCCAAAGCGACATTGGACGCCTCCATGAGTATGGTCAACAGTCAATTTACTGTTGTCACTGCAAATAATGAGAGCTTGGAGTATCCATCAGGTTTTGGTGTCATCGCAGGGGTAGACAATGAAAAGACATACTATACACTTGTCTCTCCAACACTGAACAATGCCAGTGCTGACAATGTGCTGAGTACCTATGACCTTATTCATGCCTCTGTTTTGAACGCCTCTGAACTACAGGAAATCCTTGATGTGATTTCGATTGCTGTTACACGTTGGAATGCTGTTTATGATGAGACAAAAGGACAAATTCTTTGGAAAAGTGTTGTAGCAGATCGTGGTGACACTTACTTTAGCTTTTATAACAGTGCTAAAGGTGTTAAAGCATCGATCGGCTTGAATACGCATGAGAAAAAAGTAGAGATCTACAGTGCTGATGATTATGCAGAGATGGATGTACGTGAGAAATATGTTTTGGTAAATAGCGACGAAGATGTACTCTCTGTCACTACGTTAAAGTATGATTTTCCTATTGAATCTCTTGAGGAGCTAAAGGGTGTACAAGAGCTGCTCCAAAAAGCTTTGGAGATGAGCCAGAAACCTAAAGTCAATGAAGAGGTGACCACAGAAGAGAGTAATGTTACGGCTTCGCCACTTTCTCAAGAGAACAATGTAACGGTACCCGTTGAAGCCGTTGTGGTAGAAGAGAACAATACAACAGCAGTTTCACCGGTTGTTGCTGAAGAGACAAATACAACAGTTGCTGAACCTGTTATTGCTAACGAAATAGTTGAGGCACCAGCTAAAGAGACAGTTGAGTCAACTGAAAACAACACAACAAAGACCAACTAATGACAAGCTCACCGCAAGGTGAGACATTTATCTATAATTCCCGAATATTACGTTTGGGCTTACCCCGTTGCGCCTTATATTACAGACATCCCACATTTATTTTTTACGATACTGGGTACCACTCTTTATAAAAAAGCTGACTTTCAACACCGTAATGGCATCCCTTATATTGATACCTTAACTGACACTAAGAGCATGAGCTCAGATGATTTTGTTATTTTTTAAGTTATATTTAATTCAGATAATAATCATCTGCGATAATAGCTTCAGGAACAGGTTCCGCTTCTATGAGATTTAAAATATTTATCTCAATGTTTCTCGAGATAGCCGTTATTGGAATATCAGTTGGGCGATTTTCAAAAGGATCCTGCAAGTGTTCTGCTGCCTTTTCTAAAAGAAAAAATGGTGCAGCGATGACAATAATAAGCGCAATCTCCCAATCATGCCCAAGGTTTGCAAGAGAGATAGAGATAAACCCCAAAAAGAGGTAGATAGTGAGGTGGAGATAGTATTGATATTCTGTAGGAAAGACCGTATTTTTAATGCGTTCAGCCTGCCCCATAGAAGCAATCAGTCGTACTATAGTGTTATCGACCTGTATCTTTTCATAAGTACTCAGACCTAAGGCTTCAAGATCTTCCATCTGCTTTTTCATCAAGAGCAGTGGTGCATGTCCAGCCTCTTGAGCTGCAGTAAATTCTGAAGGATCAAGATAACTTTTCATCTCCTCTTGCAGCGCTTGTTTTCTTAGCATAGTAGCAACTGCTGAGACCCAAGCAATATGACGTTTTGCCATTTTCTCTACATGCACTTTTTCACTATTTTTACTAAAAGATTGAAGTTGTAAGATGAGACTTCTAGAGTCATTGACCATACTTCCCCAGATCATCCGTGCTTCCCACCATCTGTCATAAGCTTGAGCCAAACGAAAAGAGAGAATAAGTGAGATCGCCGTTCCTAAAAGTGCCGAAACCGAGATCGGTATCTCTGGAAACGCTACAAATTTATGTATAATTATGCTTACAACCGTAAAAATAGTAACAAACATCATCTCACTTTTCGCCGTTGTAAAAAGATACCTGACTGGTATACTGTTTGCCAAAATCATAAAATTTCACCTCAAAATATCTACTTTGCTTGTTGTATAGCTATCATACTATAAGTTACCAAACACACCTGCTTTGAGCGCTTTATTCACCTACTAACAAAACATTTACCAGACTTTGAGTATAATCGCATAAATACATAGAAACAATTGAATACATTTTCAATATCTAAAACTAGGCAGAATTTATGATCGCTTATGAGAGCATTAAACCTTTTTTATTTAAACTCGAACCTGAGACTGCTCACCACTTGGCCGAGTACTTTCTTCGTGGTGCCAATGTCTGCCCTTCTGCTTATAACTACTGGATCAACAAACACTTCGTTGCTGACAAGAGCTTAGAACAAGAGCTTTTTGGTCGTACTTTTTTGAACCCTGTAGGTCTTGGCGCTGGTTTTGACAAAAACGCGACCATGATCCGTGGTATGCAGGCGATGGGCTTTGGTTTTACCGAGATCGGTACGATCACCCCTAAGCCTCAGGCCGGTAATCCTAAACCTCGTATGTTTCGTCATATCGAAGAGAAAACCATCCAAAATGCCATGGGCTTTAACAACGATGGACTCCTCAAGATCCAAGGGCGTCTTAAAGAGCGTTTTCCGTTCACAACCCCTATTGGTGTGAACATCGGTAAAAACAAAGCTACCAGTGAAAAAGATGCCATCAACGACTACACTACACTCATTAAAGCACTGCATGAGCTTGGTGACTATATGGTTATTAACATCTCTTCACCTAACACTCCTGGACTGCGTGACCTACAGAACGAGGCCTTTATTACAGCACTTTTTGCAGAGGCCAAAGCGATCACTGATAAGCCTATTTTACTCAAAATAGCACCCGACATGGAGATTTCAGACGCCGTTGACCTCACGGCTATGGCCGTTGAAAAAGGTGCAGATGGTATCATTGCAACCAACACCACCATAGACTACTCTTTAGTACCTAATCCTAAAGATATCGGTGGACTCAGCGGTGCCATCCTTTCAGACAAAAGTTTTGCTATTTTCGATGCTATTGCTAAAGAGCTTTATGACAAGACGACACTTATTTCGGTAGGTG
>WGDB01000107.1 GCA_015493495.1 Helicobacteraceae bacterium
AAGTTAGACATAGTGCATCAAGACAATCCTTTATGGGCGATGATGAATTAAGTAGTTTAGATAATTTTTTTGATAAAGTATAGGACTGATTATCTCTAAAAAACAGGTCAGTCGCCACCTATAATTTTCAATAAAACTGTTACAATTTGTCACTTTTTCAAGCTGTAAAAAAAAGGGCATAAAAAAAGGGGCAGGTGATGAAAGTTTACTTTTTCACTGCTCTATTTTTAATCTTGACTATCGCTGAACTTACACCCCAGGGGTGGTATCTCCACTTTATGACACAATACATTAAAGAAGACAATGGTTAAGTAGCCTTTGAACTTACACCCCTAACTTACACCCCAGGGGTGATATCTCCACTTTATGACTCAATACATTAAAGAAGACAAGGGTTAAGTAGCCTTTGCATAAAGACCTTACTTTTTAGATTGTTAAATTACTAAGGAGTTGTATGAGATTTGTTAAAGAGATCTTTTTCTTATATTACCCACAGATTTATGGGAGGCTTGGGACTGTTTTTATTTTTATCCACGAATTACTCGAATCTTCCCTAATTAGTTGTGCATGAGAAAAAAAAACGGGCCAGGTGATGAAAGTTTACTTTTTCACTACTCTATTTTTAATCTTGACTATCGCTGATGGTGAGAGTTTTAAATGGCGTGCTATGCTTGCTTGAGTATGCCCTTCATCCAGCGCCTGCACTATCTTCTCATCTCGCTCTTGTCTACTGAGCTTATGTGAAAAGTAGGTATCAAGATCATCTAAACTCTCAGCTTTATATTCATGTTCAACCTGAATGATCTTTTTTTTCTGCTCTTTAAGCAGATCTTCCAACTCTTCATCACTGAGTGCTATCTCCAAGGAGTCCAAGATACCTTCATGATGTATCTCATTTTTGAGTTTTGAGTGTTGTGCACATACCGGTGTTATTAAGTTTGAGTTGAGCAGTGTTGCCAAGAGTGTGAATTCATATTCACCTACCTCTTCTGCCATTTTTGCTTTAATGGGGTTATGTTCGATATAGCGAAAAAGTGTATACAAATATGCGTCGTTGACAATATACCAAGACTTGTAACGTCCTTGCCACAAATGTCCACTTCGTTGATAACGTTTATTAAAGTAGATGGCATAATTACTGTTAATATGGCGCATAAACAGTGAAATGTTTTCACCTGTCGTCTCAACAATGATGTGATAGTGGTTATCCATGAGACAATAGTCATGTACATTGACCTTATAGAGCTGACACGCTTTACAAAGTATCTTTAAAAACATCTCTTTATCCGTTTTGCAAAGGTAAATATCTGTCTGTGCAACCCCTCTGTTCACAACATGATGAAACCCTGCAAAATCTAGTCTTGGTCGTCTTGGCATACGCTCCCCTTTCTTCTCAAACTCGTTTTTCAGTATAGCAAAAGTAAACTTTCATCACCTGACCCGATTAAGTACAATAGTACCCTTAGGATATAAATTGTGATAAAATACTTCATTAAGGAAGTATATGCATATTTTTTCGTTAGCACCTTTACTGCTTGTTATGTTTTTTATCTTTGCTGGGTGCAGTTCTACTGAAGATTCAAAAGAGAGTCTTGAAGTAGATATTACCAACTCTGTTATCTTAGGAAAAGCTCTGTTTCAAGACAAGGACCTCTCTTTCACTCGTTCTATGTCTTGCGCAAGTTGTCATAGTCTTGATCGTGCCATGACTGATGATAGAGAAGAGGCAACAATAGGTGCTTCTTTAGGTGATGATGAGAACTCCTTGGGAGACAGAAATGCTCCAATGGTCACGTATGCCTCTTTTTCACCCAAATTTTCCTCTATTAGGAACGTTGCTTTTAGGGGTGGTCAGTTTTGGGATGGAAGAGCGATGGACTTGGTAGAGCAAGCCAAGGGACCCTTTTTAAATGAGATCGAGATGCAGATGCCGGATGTTTCGTCTGTTGTCGCTAGAGTTATGGAGAAAGAGTCTTATGTCACTGCTCTTGAAAAGTTTTATGGAGAAGATGTTTTTGACACCGATGAACGTGCTTTTGAAGCTGTGGCGCAGGCCATTGCAGATTATGAGTCATCACCAGAAGTGTCCACCTTTGATTCTAAGTTTGATAAATCTGAAAAAGGAGAAATCCTTTCTACTGATCTGGAACGACGTGGTGAAAGTCTCTTCGTCTCTAGTGGTTGTTCCACCTGTCATACCTTTAGAAGTGTAGACAAGACTCCTCCACTCTTTACCTCTTATGCCTATCAAAATATAGGTGTCCCTAAAAACAGTGCATTGCGTTTAATTAATGGGGTCTCTTCAACGTACATAGATAAGGGCTTGGCTAACCGCGAGGAATACAATGAAACATATCAAGAAGGACTTTTTAAGATACCCAGCTTAAGAAATGTCGCAGTGACTGCACCATATACCCATAATGGCGTATTTAAAACATTAAAGACAATGGTGCATTTTTATAATACACGTGATGTCCCTGGCGCTATAAATCCTGACACAGATATGCCATGGGAACCTTCTGAAGTCATGCAAAATCGTTTTAATGGTATCGGTGATCTAAAACTGAGCAGCCAAGACGAAGATGCCATTATCGCCTTTTTAAAAACCTTAACAGATGCGCGTTATGAGGCACTATTAAAATAAAGTTTTTTTTTAAATGTTCCATTACCCTTCAGCTCTAAAACTAAGCTCAGAAAACTCCACTGTAAAACAGGCGCCCTTCTCACGATTCTCAACCCGCAGTTTGGCATGATGCTTCTGTGCGATTTGTGAACTCATATAGAGACCAATACCGGTGCCCTTGCCTTCTTCTTTGGTCGTGAAGTGTGCTTGGAATACATTGTCTATAACCGACTCCGGGATGCCTCCTGCACTGTCTTGGATCTCCAAACGTGGTGTTTCTCCACCGATTGTCTTTATGATGATCTCTCGTGTTTTTATACCGTTATCTATAAAGGCATCTTTGGCATTGTTGATGACGTTAAGAAGGAGATGTTTAAACTCATTTTCTGAACCATAAAGTGTCAAAGGCACTTCCAAGTCTACTACAACATTAATGGTGTTTTTGGTCAACTCATCTTTAGCAAGCAACAATACATCCTCTATAACCTTGCCCAATTCAAAATTGTGTAGTTCCGTAGATGGACGGAAGAAGCTCCTAAAGGTCCCCAAAGTGTCAGTCATATGATTAATCTGGGTCTCGATGTCCTTTTGAAACTGCTCGATGTAAGCAGCATCTACTTCACCCTCTTCGTAATCCATCTTGATGAGTTCCGCGTACATGCTCAGCGCATTAAGCGGCTGTTTCCACTGATGTGCCACAGCATCGAGCATCTCACCCATTGCTGCCATCTTGGACTGTTGGAGTAAAAGACGCTCATTTTGCATCTCATTTTCTCTCGACACCTGCAGCGCTCGACTGCGTTCGTTGAGTTTGTCGACCAATAAACCGATCTCTCCCTTGTCTTTCGTCTCAAGCATGATGAACCCCTCATCTGATGTCGTTTCGATCTGCTCACCAATAGACTGCAACGGCTCGACAACACTCCGTCGTATTAGTAAAAAGCCAAAAATTGCAGCTATTGCAGCAAATACAGCAGTGATTATCATGATCTTGTCATAAACGGCTATGGTATCTTTCAAAATAATATGTTCGGGGATCGCAATAAGCATTTGAAAACCAGTATGAGGAAAATAGTAGGCTGCTACAACAGAAGGCTCATGAAAGACCGGATCATTATAAATTATATTTGACTGAAAAAGCAGTTTTTCTGCATGACCACTATTTTTATGTTCAAGTTCATGGGCCAGCAGGTTGGCTTCTTCTGCCGTGAAGTCGGCTGAGGCTTTCATCAGTTTTTTTGCCAGAACTGATTGCTGTTGCTGCGATTGATGTTCAAAAAAGAAACCGACTGAAGTATATTGACCTTTTAATTTTTGCGGTTTTTTGATAAGCCCTGCCAGTTCTTGAGAGTAGATCAACGGCTCACCAATACGGTCAGTTAACAGAAAATATCGCTCATCAGAATCTACCAGTTTGGAAAATATCTGCTTCTGTTTCAAGCTCAGCTTGATATCGACACTTGCCACTCCGACAAATTGGCCATCTCTATAGACAGGTGAGACTACTGTGATCATCCGTATTTTTGTCACCGGGTCAGTATAGGCTTTGGTCCAGAAAGTCTCACCCTCTTTGAGTGCTTTGGCCAGAACGTAAAACTCCATCTGCTCATAAGTAAGGCCACTCTTTTGTACATACTCATCTATCATAAAAAAGCCACCCTTATCATCACGATGAAAAAAGTATGCTTTAGGAGCACTCCCATAAGCCTCAAACCACACACCACCACTGACGATCTCGTTCTCCTGTGACACATGCAGCAGTTTTGTAATGACCATCGGGTCAAACATCTGCAGACTGGCTACATCCGCCATATCTTCAACGATCTGTTCATTACGCTGTTGGGTGAGCAGTAGTCTTTTCACCACATCGTTTGTCGCCAGCGTCACCGCAGACTCAGCCCGCTCTGCCAGACGCTGTTCTTTGAGGCTAGTAAAAAAGAGCATCATCGCCACTACAAAAAGAGAAGCAACAAGCAGAAAGAAAAATGCATTTTTAAATTTTATTGAGTGATACCATTTCATAATTTAAGTGTACTAAAATCCTCTTAAAATTGGTATTCACAAAGGCTTCACAAAACTTGGGCATAATAGGTGTCAAAAGAAAAAAGGAGACTTTATGTTACAAACTTATCAAGTAGAAAATGTCAAATGTGGCGGTTGTGCTTCAACCCTGAAAACAAAACTTCTAGAGCCGTTTGGTGAAGTAGAAGTAAACTTGGAGACCATGCCAAGAGAGATCACCTTAGAGGTTGAAGAGGCTCAAGAACAAGAGTTGCGTACACTCTTACGCGGTCTCGGTTACCCTATGAGTGATGAGAAGTTAAATCTTTTTGAGACAGGGACCACTAAAGCCAAAAGCTTTGTCTCCTGTGCTGTCGGAAAGATGGACAACGCATCCAAATAGCAGACTAAAACGCGATATAATAATCTATGCATATATTACTCTTAGAAGATGACACGGTACTTGCAGACATATTGAAAGACTTTTTGCAAGAGTCCTATACTGTCACCCACACCTACAGCATGAAAAAAGCACTTTCCCTTTGTGAAGCAGCCACTTTTGACCTCTATATCTTCGACATCAATGTACCTGATGGCGATGGTATCTCTCTGCTCAAAGAACTGCGCAGCTTTCATGACGAAACCCCGGCGATCTTCATCACCGCTTTTCATGACACAGAGCATCTCAAGTCCGCTTTTGAGTCCGGCGGCAATGACTTCATCAAAAAGCCCTTTGAACTCGAGGAATTGAGTCAGCGTATCGAGAACATCAAACGCCATTTTGGACTCGGACGCGAAGTACAGTTAACTCCTAAATGGAAGTTCGATCCTCAGGCTCACCTTCTCAAAAGTAGTGAAAAGCAGCAGTCACTGAGTACCAAAGAGAGTGAGTGTCTGCACTACCTTTATAAAAACCGCCAACGTGTTGTCAGTTCCGATGAGTTACTTCAAAACCTCTGGGAATATGACGAGATGCCCTCTGAAGATACCATCCGTACACTGATCAAACAGCTGCGTAAGTTTATTGGTAAAGAGCATATCATCAATGTCAGAGGGGAAGGCTATCGCTTTGAATAGCTTGGAAAAAAAGTCTTTTTACTCCTTTTTAGGCCTCTACATCGGCTCCTCCATCCTCTTCGTACTACTCTCGGGCTACTGGTACTATGTCGCCCAAAAAAATGCCATTGAGAGCAACACCTACTATAAACTGCGCCACCTCTCCGAACAAATCTCCAGTGCCATCATCAACGCCCAGATGCGCGGCACCACCCTCTCTCTGCCCACAGTAGACCCTGAGTTCAGCTACGCGCTCATCTCCACACAGAACAAACTGATCAAAGGAAGTTTGCTCAAGGGCATCGACATCAACGGTAATGCCTACTATGAAAAAGATGGCCATATGATCCTCGTCTCTGACGGTCCGCTGGAGCATCTCAACATCAAGTATGTTGTCGTGACAACCACACAGTACCATCACCTGCTTCAAAAACTCAAAGAGCTGGTTCTCACGATGATGGCTGCTATCATCCTGATGATCATCTTCGTCGCCTGGGTACTCGCCAGGATCTTCATGCGCCCTATCCATCAGAAAGTCGAGCAGATCGAGCAGTTCATTCAGGACATCTCCCATGAACTCAACACCCCCATCACTGCCCTGCAGATGAGTTCCAAACGGGCTTTACAAAAAAAAGTCTATGACGAAAAGATCTTGACCAACATCTCTATCAGTACCAAACAACTCTACACCATCTACCAGTCACTTATCTATCTTAACTTCACCTCACCCGAACAAAAAGCGCAAAAGGTAGATCTCAAACCACTGCTAGAGGAGAGCATCTCTTTTTACAGCGAACTCTCCCGTGCCAAACATATAGAGATCGTCAGTGAGCTTTCAAGCAGTCACATGACCATCGTCACCGAACGTGCAAGACTGCTCTTTTCGAACCTCATCTCCAACGCCATCAAGTACTCCATGCCTGAAACCACCATCACTATCGCCCTAAAAGAGGGATTTTTCAGTATAAGGGATGAAGGTGTTGGAATAGAGAAGAAAAAACTCCGAGAGATTTTCAAACCTTATGAACGCAGTTCAGACATTGCAGGAGGATTTGGTGTGGGGCTCAGTATCGTGGCGCAGATATGTAAAGAGTTTGACATCACTATAGACGTGACTTCTGAACTGGGTAAAGGAAGTTGTTTTACACTGAAGTGGTAAAAATCACTTCTTACGCGTGGTTGTCAGAGAGAGGCTTTTCCAGCCATGTAAACCACTACGATACCACTTGAGTTTCTCTTTGGGATAGCCCAGTTTTATAAACTCTAAGATGGCGACAGGAGACTGTCCACACCATGGACCATTACAAAAGAGTAGCAGTGTTTTAGCCTTGGAAAAGTCATAACTGCCATCTTTACGAAGCACTACGCCTACCTGCTTTAACATCTGAGTAAACTCTTCTGCAAACTCCTTAGGCTCTTTTAAAATAGCGAACCAGATATTGACAGACCCAGGGATCGTCTCTGACTCATACCACTCTCCGCCGCGTGTATCTACAAGAAGATAATCCTCTCTCTTTTGCATCTCGTAAATAAAATGCAGAACCTCTAACTCAGCAAAGGTCTCCACCCCTTTTTTGATCGTCATCGGATAGATCACCCCAACCGTCTGAACATAGGTCGCTTTACATGCCTCAGGAACATCCTTGCCTGCAAAATGCCCTTCCCAGATCGCTTCAGGAGTGATGGGTACGTCATAACAGGCCGGCGGGATCTCCCGCTCTATATGGTACATCTTGCCGTCCGTATGTCTGACATCGACACCATTGTGTTGAAAACTGTAAAGGGA
>WGDB01000108.1 GCA_015493495.1 Helicobacteraceae bacterium
CTCTATGGTTAGATGACTATATGACATTTCTACTCCTTATCTTTGGTCGGATTTTGAAATAGAAGTCTATCATCTAGCCTATTTAATCCCCTTAACCACAATCTCTGATTCCTTAATTTTCAAAAATTGCACTTCGGATTTAAATTCGGGACATTAATAGAACCAAATAAGCGATTTGGCTCGGATGAAGCAACAACAATTACATTAACCTACAGTAAAGATTCATTTACTGTACCAAACAACTTATATCTTGTTGGTACGATGAATACAGCTGACAGATCAATAGCCTTATTAGATACTGCATTGCGCCGTCGTTTTGAGTTCATTGAAATGATGCCACAAACTACATTAGAGGGAATAAGCAGTAATGTAGAGAAAAGTGGTGTGAATTTACAAGAAATTTTAAGAGTGATCAATGAGCGTATAGAATATCTATATGATAGAGATCATATGATAGGCCATGCCTATTTTATGGGTATCAATACTATGCAAGACCTTTCAAGTGTGATGAGTAATAAGATTATCCCTTTATTACAAGAGTACTTTTATGACGATTGGGAAAAAATTCAAATAGTATTGGGTGACCATTATAAACAGTTAGGCTTGACCAAGGAACCAACTAGCTATATTAATGGAGCTAATAAGTATCGTTTTATCCAAAGCCAAAAGAAACTAGAGAAGGACGTTCTTGGGTTTAGTCATGAAGAAATTGAAGATGAGCAGATAGGCTATAAAGTCAACGATCGATTCTTAGTAGATTGTTACAAAAAAATATATTCTAAAATTGAAGTGCTAAATGAACAAGCAAATAACGCTTAGCGAATATAGTTATGTCTTTGTTGGTACAAAAGACTTTGACAATCATAAAGCAGTAGACAAAAAGACATTTGAAGAGTTAGAGTCTTTTGTGCTTCAAAACAGTGATACCGTTCAATACCTGAAGCTTGGGCAAAATAAACAGCATAAGTTTCTGCAAGCTCAAAATTATGTAGGTGTTATACAGACTAAAAGTGGTGTGACGATCGAGATATTGCCAAAGATAGCAAAAGTACATGATGATGAAGAGACAAAGACAATGCTCATCAAAATGCTCAAAACACTTAAAAAGTCTCCATTTAAAAACTTTAACATGGCGAACTTGAAATCAACAAACATGCCTTTGTTAGAAATCTTTATTACAATGTTCTTAACAGAGTTAGAAGTCCTTATCAAGAAAGGAATAAAGTCTGACTATGTCAATCAAGAAGAGAACCTTCGGTATTTAAAAGGAAAGTTACAGTTCAATAAGCATATAAAACATAATCACATTCATAAAGAGCGTTTCTATGTCGAGTTTCAAGAATTTACTACTGATCGTGTTGAAAATAGTCTTATCAAAACTACATTAGAGTATTTGTATAAAGCTTCCAAATCAAATAGTAACCACAAGCGTATTAGAGAGTTTATGTTTGTGTTTGATGAACTTAAAGTGTCTCATAGAATAAAAGATGACTTTTCAAAAGTTAAGTTGAATCGACAGATGAAAGACTATGAATTGATCCTTCAGTGGGCAAAAATATTTTTACTCTCAAACAGTTTCTCACCGTATACGGGAAAGGAAGTAGCCTTCGCGTTGTTGTTTGATATGAATGTTCTATTTGAATCATATGTGGGGCACATTTTTAAAAAAGAAGGTTTCAACATCTCTTTGCAAGATCGTGAGCATCATCTCGCTTATCTCAATAGTGAAGGTAAATTCCAATTAAAACCAGATATTGTTATTCGACATAACGATGAAGTTATTATCGCGGATACAAAATGGAAGTTACTAAGTGATGACAAGACACATCAAGGTGTGAGTCAATCTGATATGTATCAACTGTTTGCATATGGACAAAAGTATAAAGAACCTCAATGTAAAGAGATGTTTCTAATTTATCCTAAAAGAGATGATCACTTAATACAACATCACTATTATTATGAACAAGACACAGACAGCCTACGATTGAAAGTACTATTCTTTGACCTTATGGAAGATGACCATGTAGAATTTATGAATTATTTTCAATCAAAAAAACTAGTATATATAAATGACTAAAAGATACGAGGTATATAGATGAACAACATCTATCAACTCATTAAAGAGTACCGCTCTCAAAAAGATGATAAAGAGAAAAAACTTTTTTTGATGGCACTTGACCACAGCACGCGGACTTCTCTTAAAAAGTTTGTTATGTATCAAGATGACCAGAGCCGTTTTGACACCATCTATGAAGGGTGGATCTCTACTGTTAAAGAGGAGATGGTGCTTTTAGAGGCTTACAGTTTTGCCTTAGAGGTGAGTGACTACCTTAATGGCTACTGTGTGGACAAAAAGGTTAAAAAAGCGTTTGATGATCAGCAAAAAGAGATGATAAAACTGCTTCTGAAAAATAGACAGTTCCATAGCGTGGCGCAACTGTTAAAAGTGCGTATGGAAGATGAAAGTTTTAAAGAGAGAAAGCTACAGGAACTCCAGCAGGTGGTCATAACGTTTTTAAAAAAGAGCGGTGTTAAAGTCCCAGATAAGTTTGCAGACCAACTGTTTATGTGGATAGAGAGCAGACGTTTTCCTCCTTATATGTTGGCAGGTTATGGGGATGAACTTCACATGAACCTTTATGAAGAGCAACTTGACAAAAATGCCCTCGCCGTTAAAATCGTAAAAGCACTCCAACGCACACCGAGAAATACTCGTAAAGTCATCTTAGAGCTTATAAAATATAGAGATATCGTGAGTTAACATGGCGTATAGATGTACAACCGTTAGGAAAGGATAGATGATACCAACTCAAGATATATTACTTCAAACCTTTATAAAAGAACACCGAGACCACGGTTTTGACTTGGAACTCTTGAAAACAGTCTCTGAACAGTTTGACTTGGAGTTAGATGGAGACCATGGTGTGTACCATTGGCATCGTGTTTATAAAAACACTTTAATACTTGCTAAACACTACAACATAGCGTCTCAGGTCTTTATGCTCTTTGCTCTGTTTCATGACTCACGTCGGGCGAATGAGGGGATAGACCCTATGCATGGAAAACGTGGTGCCAAATATGCACGCAGTTTACAAAAGTCCAACAAGATCTTAAATGCACTGAGTACTTCTGACTTTTCTCTTTTGGAATATGCGTGTTCTAGTCATACGAAGATAGACAGAGAGAACCCACTTGTAGATGAACGTATCGCTCAAATATGTTGGGATGCTGATCGTTTGGATATCGGTAGGGTAGGGTTTGTTGTTGATCCTACTTATTTGAGCACTGGCTACGCTAAAGAGGTTTGTATGATGAGGAAGAAAATATGATAGAAACAATGGAACAGATACTTCACTCCCAAGAGATCAGGAGTGAGGAGCAATTAATGATGGTACTCAAAAACGAGGGATTTATGAGCATATCAAAGCTTCCTGTCTCACTTGTCTCTCACCAATCTAAGTTAAAGTATGAAGCAGATGAAAACATCACACTTTTTGGTGAAGCAGGTGAGTCCAAAGAGGTGTACACACTAAGTGAACTTCAAAAGTACTCTCATGTAGAAGCAAAGCTCTTTCAAACGTTAGATTTGGCTTTAGTAGAGACACTTTCTGGGTTTGAACAGTTACACTTTAAAAGCAAACGTGTTAACGACTACTGGAAACGTCTTGTAAATATAGAAGGTCTTAGTAGTATGCTCTACTTTAGAATGTTAGAGCCGTTAGAGTGTCTCACTAAGCAGATAGATAAAGAGTTACAGAGCAGTGCTCAAGGGCAATGGCATGTTGAACAGTCCCTTCGTGATGATATGCGTAGTAAAAAAGAGAACCCTGAGTTGAGAGCGATACCTTACAGTGTACTTTTTTGTGTTGATACGCAAGAGGTCGAACATATAGAAGGGTTGCTTCAGCACTATTTTGGAAGCCAATACCTTGTGGTGTGTCATCTAAATCAAACACTTCTTTATGCCTACAGTAAGAGTTTAGATGCTATTTCATTGCGAGAGTTTTACAAAAAGCGGTAGACTGAGGTTGCAAGTCACTCTTATTCATATTTAATAATATGAAAAATTAGATAAGATTATAGGGCACCTCTAAAAGCCCTAGCCATCCTCAGCGCTAGAAAGGAGTTCACAATCAAGGCGATCTTTTGCAGTCCTAGCCATAGCTAAGGCAAGAAAGGGCAACGCTGAGTGTGGGCTCCTCTTATTATAGAAAAGAGGAGACGTCTGATGCTTTTTGGGACAAAGGTGTGTTTTACTATATTGTTCAAATCGTTTTAGGAACGATGGGTTTTATAGTGTTTTTCATATCTGCATTAAATCTTTTAGGAAGTCGTTCCAAACATTAGAGATGCTCTTAGATCAACTGACATACACCAAGGTGGTTTTGTTGATCGTTAGATATACATCAGTTGAGAGAGTGCGATAATGATGATGACTAAGGCAAATGGGAAGAGGTGGCTTTTAAAGAGCCATGGGTTAATCTTGAAGAACTTCTGGTTAAAACCTCTAATACCAAGCCATAAACCAAAAAAAGCTTTGATACTCAGCATGATCTGAAAACTGCTGAGTCCATCGGGCCCGATCTCTCCAAAGACCTGTGTAAACATATAGATACCCGTAGCAACGGCAATAAGCAGGGCATTGGGAACGATCTTGCGGACATGCATCATGATGGCTTCTCTGGCTTTGGTCGCTTCATCAGGGCTAAGAGTCTGTTTCATTTTAGACATAAAGAGGTTGTCGGTGAAGAGAAAACCGCCATAGGTAAAGACAGCAAAAAGGTGGATGAGTTTAATGATCATAAAAGTGATGGGAGGTCCTTATATATTTTCGACATTATATCCACAGAAGTTACTACTAAAAATTGATTTTTCTCAACTCCTAAAGATATCTTGATATAATAATTGTCATACAATAAATCATCATACTGGGTCACAATGAAACATACTACTATAGGTCTTGTCTCCGTTTTAATTTTGGGTTGGGGTATCTACTTCTTGATCTCCAGTAACTCTACTGCTTCTGACCTACAACAAATGGGTATTAAAACCATGGTTGTTGGCCTCTCTGGTGACCTTCAAAAGGCTATGCCGCTTATACAAGAGGCCGGTTATGATATTAATGCGATCTCCGTCAAGACCTCTATCCCGCCTATGATGATCGCAAGCTTTGTTATGATCAAAAAGGTTCCTTTCAAAAAGCAAGACGCTATTTTGACGGCTCTTGAGGACAACGCTATAGGCAAGATGGCTTTAGAGAGTTTGATGCAGGCTTTTAAACTTGACGAAAGTATAGAGATCAAAAACATGGATCTTAAAGGGATCAACCTTTATCTGACAGTTCCTCCGGCAGTACAGGTGGTATATAAAAAATGAAAAAATATTTAAATCTTTATAAAAGTAAGTTTTGCAGTCTTTTGTGGTTGTTACTTGGCTTTGAAGCGCTTGTAGTCATCTACTTACTGTCACCTGCACCGATAGACCCACTTGTTGTCTTAGAGCCTGACTTTGCTTCCATTAAGGGTGATAACATCTTGTATGAAGAGGGCAAACCTGCTCGTTATACGGTTGCTGTAAGTAAAAACCTTGACAAAGAGTTGCATGTAACACTTGCTTATGGCGGAGGCGCTGTTCGTGGTGTGGATTATAAGGCACCAAGTGTTGTAGTGATCAAAAAAGGAGACATGAACACGACCTTTGAGATTACTTCGTTTGATGATAATGAACGTGAAGGTGAAGAGCTGTTCAGTGTTAAGATCAGTAAGATCGAGGGTACAAACTTTATGGAGCCGTTGCGTCCTCAAGATCTTGGTGGTGTTGTCTATACCAAGCTTTTAGATGAACCTAAACATGGACGTAAGGTACATAAGCCAGATTTTCTTTCTATATCGTGTGTAAAAACACTGCGTGAAGACAATGCAACAGCACTCTGTCATATAAAGTCAACACAGACAAGTTATGAAGATCTTAATGTCAGTCTACAGTATGGCGGTAGCGCTACATTAGGTGAAGATTATGATGCTCCAAGCAGTGTTCTCCTCGCTCAAGGTACAAACGAGGTCGTATTTAAGATATACGCTATTGACGATGCATACAAAGAAGGTATGGAGAGTATAGAGATCTCAGTAAACTCTGTAGAAGGTGGTGGTTTTGAAGAGAGCACTTTTGATGACAAGCTGGCAACTATAGACCTTAACGATGAGGCTACGAGTACGCAAGTAACAACACTGAGTATTAATAACATTGATAAGATCGAAGAGGGTGGTGAAGGCACTTATACCTTAGAACTCTCTCGTGCGCCTATACACGATTTAACGGTTTATCTAAAGCGTAATGAAGGTGCCAAGAAGTTTGATATTCCTGAAAAAGTGGTCTTTAAAAAGGGCGAACAACAAAAGCAGTTTAAAGTAGTCAGTGTTGATGACAACATCAAAGAGAAAGATGACTTCATAGAGTTTTCTATTGCAAAAGTACAAAACAGCAGTTTTGAGCGTTTGAGTTATACCAACAGTGCGCTTAAGACCAAAGTGATAGACGAAGTTGTTCCTGTAGAACCAGACAACAATACAGCATTTATTACCGTGACTACAGAAAGTGCAGAACGTGTCTTTGATGAAACTTCGGGAGATGTTGTGATCCTGGTGAAGACAACGGCACCTTTAGAACAAGAGACTACCTTTAGGTTAAAACTACAAAAGATAAGTTCTCAAGGTCGTGACTACAGGCTGGAAAAAAGTGTTACTATAAAAAAGGGTGAAAATAGTGGGCAGACGTTGTTACATGTAATAGACAACAATGTCAAACAGAGTGAAGATCGATTTAAGATATTTGTGGACAAACACAGTGATAGTGGCCTTGAAGACCTTCGCAGTAAAAAGCCTTTAGAATTAACTGTTTCTGATGATACAAGTGGTGCAATGGGTGCTGAAATATCACTCTCATGTCCAGAGCAACTTTATGAAAACAATAAAACAGTACTTTGTATACTTAGTATGACGCAGCGATCATTTCAAGATGTTCATGTTACTTTGAATTACATGGGTAGTGCGACGTTTAGCGAAGACTATAATGGACCTAAAACGTTGACTCTTGCCAAAGGCAAAAAAAGGTTAAACTTTAAGATCACAAGTCGTGATGATGTAGAAAAAGAGGCGACGGAGAGTATTTTACCTACTATTGTCACTGCTACCGAGAACTATTTTGAGCGCCTTAATGTAGTAGAAAACAGTAAGAGTCTTCGCTTAGTAGATGAAAAGAGACCATCGCAAGTTGTTTACCTTACCTTGAGTGTTCACAAAGAGGTACAGGAGGGCAGTGCTACTCCAATGACGCTCTCTTTAAGTGTACCTGCTCTCAAAGATGTGACGGTCATGTTACATATGCCTAAGAGCAAAGATTATGTTGCTGTTGAACAAGTCATCATACCTAAAGGTGCAAAAGAGATTACTTTTGATGTGACAAGTGTTAATGACAACATAAAAGAGCAACGTTCTTACCTACCTGTCTCTATAAAAAAGGTAGAGCAAGAGGGCTTTGAAAAAGTAAGTTTTGATAAACGTACCCATCGTGTACTTATTGTTGATGATGGCAATGTTGAAGAAGCTGCAACACTGACCTTTAAAGTAGATAACAGTGATATCTATGAAGATGACAAACCTGTGTCAGTTCTGTTGCAACTCTCTCAACCTGCTCAAAAAGATATGAAAATATCTCTGAAAAGTTCAGGAGAGGCGAAACTTGGTGTTGATTATAAAATGCCATCTTCGGTTGTCCTGCAAAAAGGTAAAAAAGAGATCTCATTTAAAATACGACCACTTAATGACAACGTCATAGAAAATCCTGAGACATTGAGTATAGTGGTAGGAAAACATCAAGATGGTGGTTTAGAGCGTATTGCTTCTGATGCGTCAGTCTCTATGATACTTCATGATGATCATAATGCTACACACTCTCCTGCAGCACAAGTGTCACTGAAGGGGCCTTCCAAGGTAGCAGAACCAAAACGCTCAAAGCCTTACACCCTCTCTTTAAGCCAAAAAGCTGCAGAAGATATGACGGTTTATTTGCGTTATGAGGGTGAAGCAACAGACAAGGACTATCTGCCGGTTAAAAGTGTGATAATTAAAAAAGGCAGTAAAACAGCCGGTTTTAGTATAGAGACACTTGACAATGATGAAGTACAACCCATACGTCATTTCAGTGTGTCGATAGAGCGTATAGAAGGTGGTGGTCTTGAAAATGCTCAGGTAGGTAAACGCAGTAGTGTTAAAACTAAAATCACTGACAATGCCGACATTGATGCCGCCTTTAATTCAATAGTAAAAGAGCAAATTATTAAGTTTGAGGTTGGCAGTACTGAAGTGGGAGAAGATGCGAAAAAGACACTCGACAAGATCGCTGAACTCTTTAGAAAGTTCCCATCCGCACGTTTAACGGTAGAAGGACATACCAACAACTTAGGCTCTGCAGCATTCAACTTGGTGTTGAGCCAAAAACGTGCCAACAGTATTAAAAGGTACTTGGTCTCTAAGGATATTGAAGCCAAACGCATTCGTGCCATAGGGTATGGTGAGAGCAGACCACTGTTAAACAACAGCTCTAAAGAGGCGATGGAGTTTAACAAGCGTGTTGAGTTCAAGGTGGTCTATTAGAAATAGCAGGGCACTCTTTTAGAAATTTGGTTAGTCACACTCGCAGCTGATAGATTCTTGAAGTCCTACTGCCTCAAAGTCTTCACACTCGTCTTGGTTCGCGGTGTACTTTGTGTCTAGCAGTTTACAATAAAAAGCCTCTTCTGACTTTGATTCATAATGCACACACTCTTTACAATCAATTGTTGACATGTTGTTTACCTTTTATACTTTTTGCGTGTTGTGGTGTTCTTGTGAGTAAGGACACTTGTCAACAACTACTTCATCATTTACACTGCACTTGGCGCGCATCTTAGTGGTTATGACACCTACAAGGTATGAGGCAACAATAATAATAATGAGTTCATAATTCATAGTGTTCCTTTAGTGATAATACTTTAGAAATGCCCTTGATTATACTACTTTTTATCTTCGCTCAAAGACTCTAAAAACTTCACCGTCATACGAACACCTGCACCTGTACCGCCATGACCGTAAACATCCCAAGATGACTCTGTGTAAGCTGGACCTGCGATGTCAAAGTGCATCCATTTTTGTTTCATCTCATCGGTAATGAAGTTGTCTAAGAACATCGCTGCAGTAATCGCGCCGCCGTATGGCTTGGAAGCGATATTACAGACATCTGCGATCTCACTTTTGATGAGCTTTTTAAGATGGTCATTAAACGGAAGAGAACCTACCAACTCACCTGAGTGTGCTGTTGCTTTTAAGATCTTATGTTTTAGGTGGTTGGAGTGACCCATCATACCTGTTGTATATGGCCCTAGAGCAACCATACAAGCACCTGTAAGGGTCGCATAGTCAAAGATGAAGTCAGACGTTACGGTGTCCTGAGCGTAGGCGAGAACGTCTGCTAAGACCAAACGCCCTTCTGCATCTGTGTTACGCACTTCAATAGTCTTGCCATTACGAGCAGTCAAGACATCATCAGGCTTATAAGCAGAACCATCTACCATGTTTTCAGCAGCACCGATGAAGCCATGAACTTCAACAGGAAGCTTAAGCTCACTGACGGCTTTCATCATTCCGAGTACAGCACAGGCACCGGCCTTGTCCATCTTCATTGTGACCATAGATGCAGCAGGTTTGAGACTTAACCCACCACTGTCATAAGTAAGACCCTTGCCAACGAGAGAGACAGTTTTAATAGCGTTGTCTGGCTTGTAAGTCAGGTGGATCAGCTTTGGTTTGTGAATCGAAGCGCGACCTACAGCTATCATAGCGTTCATGTTTTCAAATTCCAAGGCTTTTTCGTCCAGCACGTCACACTCTAAACCATTGGTCGTTGCCAAAGTCTCTGCGACCTCTGCCATGACCTCAGGGGTCATGTCTTGTGGGGTCATGTTAACAAGTTCACGGGTAAAGTTGGTAGCGGTTGCAGTGATAAGTGCATCATCAAAACTTTTTTGTATAGCAGTGAAATCTGCACTTTCATTGTTGAAATCATCACTGGAGAAGATTACCTCTTCTAAAGTACTCTCACTCTTTTCAGACTTATACATCTCAAAACTGTAAGCACCCATCACAAAGCCCTCAACAAGTGCCGCTACATTTTTAAGATAGTACTGCTGTAGTTTCAGTGAGGTATAGTTAAAACCTTTGACCTTTTTAACAACCGTTGCTGCAGCAGAGCGTAGGGCAGTTGAGCCATAGTTCTCTACACCACAAACTACCAAACCACTCTCATGTAAGATAGTAAAACTGTCTTGAGTCGGTTTAAAACCTGTTTTAGAGAGTATCTCTTTATGTTCACTGTTTTCAAAAGTCTCTTCTGTAAAAAAAATGACCGTTAAGTCAGCAGTGATGTCTGTAATAGGGGTGTTTAATAATGTAAGTTTCATTGTTTCTCCATAAACTATATAAAAAATTATATGGCATTTTAGCGGAGAATATGAAATGAGAGAAGGCGATAACACTTAAAAGCGGTAGGTAATCCCTAAAACAACATTTTTTCTGTCAACACCTTGTGAGTAGAGCAGGTTTGAACTCCAATTACGCGAAAAGCTGTAGTCTGTACCAATAACACCTGCCCACTCGTCAGAGCGCAGGCCGACGCTTCCACTAAGACTGTGTGGCTGGCCATTTTGATCATTAAAGTCTAAAGCAAAAGTGATCTCTTGTGCCAAACGTTGGTACTGGGCACCAATAAAGAGACGTGTGTCGTAATCGTTAAAAGTGTAGCCTACAATTGGTGTAATGATCATCATATCGAGTGTGACATCTTTGCTGGGTGTATAGGCAACCATGTATTGAAAATCAATGGTTGTAAAATAGTTGTCAAAGCCACCCGCTATTGTTGCGCCAACACCATAAAGTACAGAGTTGGTATGCAGTGAACCGTTAAGTGCTCCACCAGGAGGAATAACGGTTATGGGAGGCAGGATGTTTGGAAGTATTGGATTGGGTATGCTAAGTCCTGAGTCACTGACAAGATGTACATCTGTATTAGTGTCTGTTCCACCTAAAATAAGACTAAGACTGACAAAAGGAAGAACCCACAGATCAGCACGAAGTAGAGGTGCATAGGTGAGGCTGCGATAGGTTGAGTCACCATCAAGGATTTTGTTAAGGTCGATGCCCAACCCATCTATCTCAAAACTGGTCATATGCATGTTTGTGTCTTGAAACATGTTGACCAGAGTAATCCCAAATGGTTTGGGCAGCTCAAAACCGGCTTTACGTGCCTCTTTACCTAAAATAGGGAAAAAACGGTCTAGGTCCAAGGCAACTACTTCGTAAGAATCGTCATCTATGACTACCCGCCTTTTTATCAATCCGTGTTCAAAAGTCACTTCTTCTCTGTTGGCATTCCAGTAAGAGACAACAGTACCCATAAGATGTTCCTCATAAGGAGAACCATCATAAGTACCAACAATATCCAAGGTAGAACCTGAGACAAGATAACCTCTCTCTTGTACAGGTTTAAAGTAAGTAGTCCTGTTAAACTTGTTGACTTCAATGCCACGCAGAGAAAAACGCTTGGAATTTTTAACAACGATTTTAGTTAACACACCATTTTCGATGTAAACATAACCTGTCATCTCTCCAAAGTGTTTAAGTTCTTTTGGTAGAGTGCTTTTATTAAATGTAAAACTGATAACACTCTCTTGATCTGTAGACTTGACAACAGTTAGTGAGTTGTTGTCATAAAGTACTCCGTGTTGTACATGAAGTTCAATACCCATAAGTGTATCGAGGCTGGATCTTATCTCACTCAGCTCAAGGTTGTCCAGCTCTTTTTTTGGCAGTTGGACTTTTAATTCAGAGCCATAGCTGGGAAATGGATCTACAATTAAAAAGTAATTTAGACGGCTTTGATGGCCATCTTTTAGAAGTTTGTGATCGAGTTGCATACGAAAGGCGACATTTTGACGGGTCTGTGAGATCACATTATTGATGATGTCTGGAGTGATACGATGAACAACTAGGGGGTTTGAATTGTAAAACTCTTGAGAAAATAAAAAAGTACTCTGTAGTAATAAAATCAATAACAGTTTATACATTGCAATCCTTCATTAACAGAAGTATACAATGTGAATTTTAAATATAAAACTTAAGGATAAATTATGAGACGAGAAGCCGAGGCTGCTCGTACTAGTCGAAGTTAAGCAGGTCTTTTGCCTGGATCATATCTTTATCACCACGTCCTGAGACGTTGACGATGATGAGCTTTCCCTCTATATCTTTTATCTTTTTCAAGTAAGCGATAGCGTGTGAACTTTCAAAGGCTGGGATGATCCCTTCTGCACGAGAGAGCCATACAAAGGCATCGAGTGCCTCTTCATCAGTGATGTTGTCATAAGTGATGGAATCATTGTCTTTGTGGAAGGCGTGCTCTGGTCCAATACCTGGATAGTCAAGACCGGCAGAGATAGAGTGTGCCTCTAAGATCTGTCCGTCGTCATCTTGGAGTAGGTAGGACATCTGCCCGTGCAGTACGCCAGGACGTCCCATTAACAGTGAACAGCCATGTTTATCAGTACCGACACCATGACCCCCCGCCTCGATGCCGATACACTCCACTTTTTTGTCTTCCAAAAAGTGCTGGAACATACCAATAGCGTTAGAGCCGCCACCAATACAAGCAATGACATGGTCAGGCAGACGGGACTCTTTCTCTAATATCTGAGCACGTGCCTCTTTACCGATGATGGCTTGGAAGTCACGTACCATCATAGGATAGGGGTGAGGTCCTGCAACGGTACCGATGATGTAGAAGGTGTCACGTGCATGAGTCACCCAGTGACGGATGGCATCGTTCATAGCATCCTTTAGAGTCCTAGAACCACTCTCTACCGCATGAACTTTAGCACCGAGAAGTTTCATCCTAAAGACATTAAGCTCTTGACGCTCCACATCTTTAGCACCCATAAAGATCTGACACTCTAAACCAAGGAGGGCACAGATAGTCGCGGTAGCCACACCATGTTGACCTGCACCGGTCTCAGCGATGACTTTCTTTTTACCAAGACGTTTGGCCATAAGACCTTGGGCAATAACGTTGTTGACTTTATGTGCACCGGTGTGGTTAAGGTCTTCACGTTTAAGATAGATCTTGGCACCTAACTCTTCAGAGATGTTGGCAGCATAGTAAAGCGGAGAAGGGCGACCCACATAGTCTTTGAGGTAGTAGTCTACTTCTGCCCAGAACTCTTTGTCAAAACGGATCTTTTTATACTCTTCGTTGAGCTCAAGAAGTGCTGGCATAAGTGTCTCAGGAACATAACGTCCACCAAAAAGACCAAAGTGGCCATTTTCATCGGGGTCAAATTTGGAGGGAGAAGGGATGTACATTAGTTAACCTCTATCACACTGTAAACAGGTGTCTTTTCTTCTAGTTTTTTGATGCCATCAAGAAAGGTAAGTCCCATGATAAAACAAGACTCTACACAGTTGGCACCGACTTTGTCGATGAGTGATGCCGCTGCGTTGGCCGTACCGCCAGTAGCAATAAGGTCATCTATAAGAAGGACTCTTGCATTTTTAGTCTTATCAAAGGCATCGATGTGGATCTCTACTTCATCTACACCGTACTCTAAAGCATACTTTTCTGAGACCGTAGTGTAAGGAAGCTTCCCCTTTTTACGGATAGGAACGAAACCTACACCCAAATCACGTGCAAGTGCAGCTCCAAAGATAAAGCCACGTGCATCTATGCCAGCAACATAATCCAAGTTATATGAGGCATAACGATCACGTAGGTGGTCTTGAAGTGTTTTGTAAGCCTCTGGATTGTTGAGTATAGTGGTGATGTCTTTAAAAATAATTCCTGGTTTTGGAAAATCAGGTATGTCGCGAATGGCACCTTCTATAATAGTACGTTGTTCAGTTGAAAGTGTCATGATTAACCTTTAATCGCTTCGATCTTTTCAACACGACCTGCGTGACGTCCACCTTCAAAAGAGCCAGCGATCCATGAGTCTATAATAGACTCAGCAACACCAACACCAACAACACGCTCTCCAAAACAGAGGACATTGGCATTGTTGTGTGCACGTGCCATAGTTGCTGTGTAAGCATCATGACAAAGTGCTGCTCTGATACCGTGAAAACGGTTAGCAGACATACTCATACCGATGCCTGAACCACAGATCAAGATACCGTGTGCAGTCTCATCAGCTAGAACAGCCTCACATACTTTGACAGCATAGTCAGGGTAATCAACACGGTCTTTCGAAAAAGGCCCAAGGTCTTCTACCTCATGTCCTTTAGAACGTAACATCTCTACCGTGATGTCTTTAAGATCGATTCCGGCGTGGTCTGTTGCAACATAAAATTTCATTTTTTTCCTTTAAGAGAGAAGTAGGTGTAGTACAAACTGTACCGGCATAAAGAGAACGTATTGGTTTAGTGGAGAGACTAAAATGACCAAAACAATGATCATGCCATAACGTTCCATCTTGAAAAACCATTCAGCAATAGTATTGTAGTTGTACTTCAGTGCCAAGTAGCTAATAAAGTGTGCTCCGTCAAACTGCGGAATGGGAAGCAGGTTAAAGACACCTAGAACGACGTTGATGATGACAATCTGCATCACAAGAAGATAACCAAAAATATAAAACATAGAGTCAGAAACTACGGGTTGTGACATACTGAGTAGTACAACAGAAGCTAATGCTGCTACGATAAAGTTATAGGTTATACCTGCTAAACTGACCTGCATGGCTGCATTATAGCCACCGTTGTTGACAACAGTACGAATGTTGACAGGTACAGGTTTTGCCCAACCAAACAAAAAGCCACTGTCACTTCCAAAAAGCATCGGGATAAAATACATCATAGCTGGAACCAAGAGTGAACCGACGGGATCGATGTGGGAGATAGGGTTAATAGTGAGACGTCCTGCATTCTTAGCGGTCATGTCCCCATATTTATAAGCAACCCAACCATGCATGATCTCATGACCAATAATGGCGATAAGTAGGGCGATAACAGCCGTAGCTATCTTTATGAGATCAATAGAGTCCATGATCGTTTTTGTCCTGTTTAATACGTTCTGCAACTGCTTTTTCAAGGTGCTCAGGTTGCTCAAGGTCAGTAGGTGTCTTACCCATACGATCCCAACGGATAATATAGTCATCGTCCATACTAAAGTAGACAAACCAAGGGGTTCCTTCTACAAGACCATAGGGAACTGCACCCCAAAAGCGGCTGTCGTTGGAGTGGTCACGGTTGTCACCCATCATAAAGTAGTTGTCCTCTTCGACCTCTACTGGACCAAAGTTAAAGATAGCTTGTGGGTAACGGCCGTTGTTGAGTATTTTAGTATCGTGATGGATACCTGGATGTGCCTTTTGATAAGGGTTTTTAACCCATAACTCTCCACCAAAAACCATAATCTCAAAGTCGTTATAAAACATTTTGACATACGCATCACCCTCTTTAGGGTGGAGGTAGAGGTCTTTGTCTCTGACTGCTATTTTGTCGCCAGGCAGACCCACACAGCGTTTTACATAATGTAAGTCGGTGTTGTTCGGATAACGAAAGATGACAATGTCTCCACGCTCAGGCGTGTCTCCATCATAGATATGACCATCGGTTCCTGGGATAACAGGGATCTCTAAAAATGGGATGTGTGGTGTTGGGATACCATAAGCGAACTTCTTGGCAAAGAGATGGTCACCTACAAGTAGAGAGTCTTTCATAGAACCACTTGGAATCCTAAAAGCTTGCGCTATAAAAAAGATGATAAACAGTACGATAATAACCGTACCCGTCCATGAGTTAGAGAAGCGGTAGGCTTTACCTGCCGCTTTAAGTGCTTTCTCTTTCATTAACGCTCTTTTGCATGTGCTTTGGCAGCACGTAGTGTGTTTTGCAGCAGCATAGCGATTGTCATGGGACCTACACCACCGGGAACAGGGGTGATATATGAGCTTTTTGGTGCAACATTTTCGAAATCAACGTCACCTACCAGCTTGCCATTGTCCGCACGGTTGATACCGATGTCGATGATGATGGCACCATCTTTAACCATGTCCTCTTTTATGAGGTTGATCACACCTGCACCTACTAAGATAATGTCAGCATTAAGTGTACATGCTTTAAGATCTTTAGTGTAGATGTGTGTGACTTGTACGGTAGCATCTGCATTAAGCAGCAGGGCAGCCATGGGTTTACCAACAATGTTGGAAGCTCCGACTACAACGGCATTCATCCCTTTAGGATCAATGTTGTACTCAGCGAGCAGTTCCATAACACCTAGGGGTGTACAAGGTACAAAACCATCAAGACCTGTAGTCAAACGACCTACATTATAAGGATGGAAACCATCTACATCTTTGTTTGGAGCAACGAGTTCCAACAACTTGGTAGTGTCGATCTGTTCTGGTAGTGGCAGTTGGATCAAAATACCGTCGATACTGGGGTTTTGGTTCATCATCATAATAGTGTTTTCGATAGCATCTTGAGAGATGTCAGCAGGCATCTCATGCGTCACAGAGTAGAAACCTACACGGTCACACGCTTTTTTCTTCATACCGACATAGGCATGAGAAGCGGGGTCACTACCCACTAAAATCACGGCAAGACCAGGTGTTCGCCCAGTCTCATCTTTAAGTGTTTTTACGCCTTCAGCGACCTGGTCTTCTATCTTTTTTGAAAGTGCTTTACCATCAAGTATCTGCATTTAGAGGAGTCCTACATTAAAATTGCGTTATTATATCGCCAAATGTATAACAAGGTGCTTTTGATGAGAGTCATATCGGTTTTTACCCTGCTGTTTATTACTTTGAGTGCGTTTGGCGAAGAGGTCTCGTTCATTACTGAGTCCGAATATGCTTCTCAACTTTACCACAGTCCAAGAGGCATTGGTTGTAACAAGTGTCATGGAGAGAAGGGTGAAGGCAAGCTTATCGCCTCTTACAAAGAGAAGGGTGAGAAAAAGGAGTTTCGTCCTCCGGCTATTAACAGCTTGGACTATACTGCGTTTCAAGAAGCGATGAGAGGGAGACAAAAGGGAATGCCGCGATATTACCTCACCCAAGAGGAGATCAAGGCACTCTATATCTACTTACACCCTGAGGCTTTAGAAGATGTTGATTAAAGAGTCACCTCGTGTTGAAAAAGCACTTGAAAAAAGAGATCTAAAAGCACTAGAGCAGTTGATCTCACTCAAACCGCGTCAGATCAACACCAGAACAGACTACAGTGCACCCCTTATGCTCTCTGCCCATAAACTCAAACACATTAACAAGATCCCTGAACTTCAAACAGACGCCATCATCTTAAACCTGGAAGATGGTGTTTCAGAAGAGATGAAACCTTTTGCTCTTTGTATGGTCATGTTGACGCTAAGTGCTTTGACTCAGAGCGACAAAAAGATCATTGTGCGGGTCAATGCCTTAGATGAGGGTGGGGCAGAAGAGATCGTAGCACTCAGCCCTTTTAGACCTGATGCCATACGTGTCCCTAAGATTAAAAACGCAGAGGATGTTCAAAAAGCTCTAGAATTGTGTGCCAATGAGATCGAGATCCATCTCTCCATAGAGACTAAAGAAGCTTGGTTGCAGTTGTCATCGTTAAAAGTAAGTAGTCGTATTACAGCATTTTATTTGGGGGTACTAGATCTCTTTGCAGATATTCATCTCTCTCAAGCTTTGATACAAGTAGACAACCCCTTGATGCATCAGATCCTTGCACGGTTTATATTAATCTCAAAAGCCTTAGGTGTTAAACCGATCTCTTTTGTTTACCAAGAGTATCAGGATCATGAGGGCTTTCAAGCTTGGTTAACATTAGAAAAGCAGATGGGTTTTGATGCTAAAGGGTGCCTCTCTCCACAACAAGCGCAACATACTCAAGAGACTTTTGCTCAAAAAAAGAGTGATATCACCCGTGCACTCTATATTGTAGAACAGTTTGAGAAGTACAGGGCACAAGGCATAACGGGTTTTAGCGATGACAAATACGGTTTTATAGATGAGCCTGTATATAAAGGTGCCTTAGCGCTGTTAAAGGATTAAAAATGAAAAATATTGTCATTGTAGGTGCTGGGTTAGGTGGTCTGACTGCAGGTGCCATGCTTTCTAAAATGGGACATAAAGTGACCTTGTTGGAGCAGCACAACATTGTAGGTGGTTCTGCAACAACCTTTAAAAGGCGCGGTGGCTTTACAGTAGAGGTCGGTCTGCATGAGATGGATGACCCTTTTGATGAGACCAAACAAGAGATCTTTGATTTTTTAGATGTTTATGAACATGTAGAGTTTGTGCAAGCTAAAGAGCTTTTCAAAGTAAAGACCTCCAAGGGTACATTTGTGATGCCTGAAGGTATTGATGCCGCAAAAAAAGCGCTTAAAGCATATTTTGACGATGCAAAAGGGATTGATGCCTATTTTACACTTATAAGTGATATCGCTCATGACTATGTATGTCTGCAATCGATAACATGGTGGCAAAAACTGCTTTTTCCTTTTGCTTTTAGATCACTCTTTAAAAACCGTAATAAATCACTCAAAGAGGTACTTGACACACTGATGGACAATGAAGAGCTTAAACTGGTTTTGAGCACCAACATAAAGTACTATCATGACAGTACAAAAGACTTTAGTATCTTGTATCATGCGCTTGCCCAGTATAGCTATTATAATGGTGGCGGATGGTACATCAAAGGGGGCTCACAAAAACTCTCTAACCACCTTGCCTCTGTGATTACCGATCATGGCGGAGAGATCATTACAAAGGCCTATGTAAACAAGATCGAGCATACAGCAAAAAAAGTGACAGGTATCAGTTATAAGAAAAAAGGTGAGATCTATAGACTTAAAGCCGATGTTGTTGTCTCCAATGCCTCACCTATGCAGACCTATGAAATGGCTGATGTTGATTATGAAAACAATAAGACATTAGGTATCTCACTTTATACACTCTACCTTGGCTTTAGTAAAAACATTAAAACTGTTTACGGAGCAGGGGCATACTCTACATTTGACTTCAGCAAGTTGGACTCCTTGGATGCTTATGAAAATTCTCTATCTCAACCTATAGAGAAACGTACCAAAGTGTTTGTGGATTACTCTCAAGTGGATTCGGGGCTAACAGATGAAGAGAAGAGTTTAGGTGTTATCTGCGGTGGGGATGATATTAAAGATTGGCAGGGGCTTGATGATGAAGCCTATAAAACCAAAAAGGAAGCTGTAACAAAAGCACTTATTGCTGACTTGGAGAAGGACTATCCGGGTATTAGTGAACTTATAGAGTATGCTGAACTCGCTACAGCTAAAACAGTGAAACGCTACCTTCAGACACCTGCTGGAACTGCTTATGGGTTCGCACCTACTGCATCACAGTTCTTTAGGCCACCAGAAAGTACTTCCGATAAACTTGATAATCTATTTTTTGTAGGTGCATGGGTTATCGGTGGTGGGTTTACCCCTGCAATAATGTCAGGTGCTATGGTAGCAAGGCTGTTTAAACCTTAACGCCCAATAGCACGATCAAGAGAAGCGAGAGAGATGTAGTACTCATAAAAGTTTACTACCAGGTCAGCAGTAGCATTGACATAACCTTGACGTGCCTCTTGTAGCTCGATGTAGTCTGAAAGCCCATGTTCATAACGCTGCTGTGCCTGTCCAAACTTCTCTTTAGCTGCCGCAACCAACTCTTCTGAAAGTGCAACATTTGAATCAGTTTTAAGCAGTTTAATAAAAGCGTTGCTTGTCTCTTCAACAATTTGTAGTTTTGCATTCTCGTAACTGGCATTTTGTTGTAACAAGTTGAGTTTTGCTTCTTCAGTTTTAGCTTCTGTTCGAAATCCCCCAAAAAGATTCCATTTTACGTTGATGTTGGCATTCCATTGCTGTTCTGGCACATAAAGTTGTAACTCTGAATCCACACTGTTGTACTGATAGTCTCCACCAAGATAGATCCCAGGATAGTAGTCTCCACTCTCTTGACGCACCTTGCTCTGGGCACTTTTGATCTTATGCTTATAGCTTTTAAGTTCATGACGGTGGGTAAAGGCATACTGCACCAATTCACGTCCATTCATGGTCTCAACAGGCAGTCTGTCATGCGAGCCATCAGAGGTGTTGATGTCAGGAACATAGACGTTGTCATCTAAAGAGTCATCAAGATTACCTATGGTTTTACTGAGTGTTACATAAGAGAGTTTCAAGTCATACTTGGCATTTTCTAGTTCTATGTTGGCTTCAATAAGACGCACTTTAGCATCTATAACGTCGATCTTGGTTTTGATACCTGCTTCAAAGTAACGTTTGGCACGAGTGTATTGCTGCTCATTGAGTTTTACATTCTCTTCATAGACTTTAATAAGCAGTGATTTTCTTGAGAGATCATAATAGTCACGTTTGACCTCATAGACCTTGTCAGAGATCTTTTGTTGATAGATGGCGTAAGAGGCATTGGCCTCTTCAGCATAGACATCCATGTTCCCACCCGTCTTGCCAAAGTCATAGATGAGCTGGGAGGCAGTGACTTTTCCTGTGATAAGAGAGCCTTTGGCATCTGTTGCATCACTGTTAATACTGACATAACCTGCACCACCATAGAGATCTACAGTTGGTAGATACTCAGCATCTGCTTGAGAAGACTGCTCTACAGAAATTTGGTAAGTACTGTGTGAGATGTTAAGGTCAGGACTGGAGGTAATGGCCTTTTCTATAAGTGTATCGATGTTGTACTGCTCACCATAGAGTGAGAGACAGAACAGAGGTAATAGTAGTAGTTTTTGCATTTAAATAGACTCCCGTTTAGCGATCTCATCTTCGACGCTGACAAATTTTTCACGCATGGTCTCAAGTAGTACATAAAGTACAGGGACCAACATAGTAGAAACTATGGTCGCGGCAAGCATACCGCCAAGCAGACCAACACCAATAGATTTTTGTGTTATAGCACCTGCACCGCTTGCAAAGGCAAGAGGTAAGACACCAAAGACAAATGACAAAATAGTCATCATAATAGCTCTAAAGCGCAGTTTACCTGCCTGTATACCTGAGTCTATAATGCTCATGCCTTTTTCACGCTGCTCTTTGGCAAACTCGACGATCAAGATGGCATTTTTGGAGGCGAGGGCGATGAGCAGGACCAAACCTACTTGTGCATAAACGTTAAGTGGTAATCCCGCCAGTTTCAAGGCTCCGATAGCGCCGATCATAACAACAGGTACAGAGAGCAGGATCATCAATGGTAAGATCCATGACTCATACTGAGCAGCCAGTACCAAGAAAACAACCAATGCCACAAAAATAAAGACCAATATTTGACCATTACCTGCCAGTTTTTCCTGAAAACTCATACCTGACCAGTCATATCCATAAGTACTGGGAAGGACACGCTCTGCGATCTCTTCCATAGCTGCCATAGCTTCACCTGAACTGTGACCGGGTGCTGCAGCACCATTGATCTGAATAGCTCTGTAAAGGTTATAGTGTGGGATGTTCTGTGGTTCAAGCTGTTCACTGATCTTGATCAAAGCAGACATCGGCACCATCTTGCCGTGGGCATTTTTGACATAGAGTTTTTGTATGTCGGATTGATCACTTCTAAACTCTTTTTCTGCTTGTACAAAGACCCTGAACACCTTACCAAATTTTGTAAAGTCATTAACATAAAATGAACCTAAGTAGGTCTGCATCGTACCAAACAGTGTGGCAACATCCACACCCAAGGCATTAGCCTTTTTACGATCGATATCTATAGCATAGGCAGGATAGCTCGGATTGTAAGTTGTAAAGGCACGACCGATTCTAGGGTCAGCGTTTGCCTGCTCAATGATCTCTTGTGCATACATCATAAAAGTATCCATGTCACTTGAGAGGTAGTCTTGGAGTCTAAAGTCAAAACCACCTACGCTACCGAGACCGGAGATACCCGGCATGTTGAAGGCAACGACATTGGCATCGGAGATAGACGCGGTACGAACAAATACCTGCTTAATAATGCTTTTAACATCCATCCCCGGTTTGGTACGTTCATCCCAATGCTTTAGTGTGATAAACATCGTTGCTGCACTTCCATCAAGTGTTGATGTGATGGTGTTATAACCATCAATAGCAATGACATCTGAGACACCTGGGATCTGAGCAACGATCTTCTCTACGTTTTTACGGACATCAACTGTTCTCTCTATCGAACTACCAGGCTTGAGGTTCATTGCAACGATGAAGACGCCTTTGTCCTCTTCTGGTACAAAACCTGTAGGTGTCGTAGCGAACATGAAATAGATCACGCCAAGAAGCCCAACAAAGCCTACCAATACGCCATAACGTGCTTTGACTAAAAAGGTTATAAGTGCCGTGTACTTGTCAGTAAGCCAAGTAAATCCTTTTTCAAACAGCTCAAAACCTTTAAAGACTTTTTCATCTTTGCCACGGCGTTTTATGATGATCGCTGAGATAGCAGGAGAGAGTGTTAATGCGTTGAGTGAAGAGACCATAACGGCAAATGAGATGGTAAGTGCAAACTGTTGGTAAAGTGAACCTGTAATACCTGGCATCATCGAGACAGGGATAAAGACGGCGACTAAAACAAGTGTTGTCGAGATAATCGGCCCGATGAGCTCTATCATAGACTTTTTAACAACCTGTGGCATAGTCAGTTCAGGCTCTTTATACATGATGACTTCAACATTTTCTACAACAAGGATAACATCATCGACAACAATACCAATAGCAAGTATGAGTCCAAAAAGGGTCAAAAAGTTTATGGAAAAACCGGGAGCCGCATACATTGCTGCAAAAGCGCCGATCAGTGAAACTGGAATAGCGACAGCAGCAATGACCGTAGGTCTCCATGACTGCAAAAAGATGTAGATGATGATGATAACCAGTAAAATGGCTGTAAAGAGGTTGACTACAACGTTGTCTATAGCCACATCGACATACTTGGTGGTGTCATAAGGAATAGAGTAAGAGATACCCTCCGGGAAACGTGACTTGACACGTTCCATCACCTTACCAACTGCTTCACGGATCTCAAGAGCGTTGGAACCTGGAAGCTGGAAAATACCTACCAGTCCCGTAGGTTTTTGGTTTAAGATAGCATTCCAGTCATACTGCTCAGCACCAAGTTCTATGCGTGCGACATCACGTAAATACACCATAGAACCATCATTTTTATACTTAATAACGATCTCTTCAAACTCATCGACCTGAGTCAAGCGACCTTCAGCCGTTAAAACATACTCTATCTGCTGATCTCTGAACGTAGGAGTTGAACCGATCTTTCCTACAGCTGCTTGTTTGTTCTGAGACTTGATCGCATCGATGATGTCTTGAGGGGTTAAGTCCAGGGCCATAATACGATCAGGATTAAGCCAGATACGCATGGAGTATTTCTTCTCACCCATGTTCTCTGCTTTACCCACACCGGGAATACGCTTAAGTTCATCCAGAACATTGATATTAATAAAGTTAGAGAGAAAAGCGTCATCATAACGCTCATCTCCATTGACTGTGACCATACAGACCATTGAAGGGGAGCGTTTGTCAACAATGACACCTTGCTGCTTCACTTCTGCAGGAAGAGAGGCAGTTGCCATAGAGACCTTGTTCTGTACATCGACGGCGGCAATGTCCAAGTCATAACCAGGTTCAAAATAGACAGTGATCTTAGACTGCCCTGTAGAAGTACTGGCAGACTCCATGTAGATCATACCCTGCACACCATTGAGCTTGTCTTCGAGTGGGCGGGTTACGGACTCTTCAACAGCATAAGCGTTGGCACCGGTATACGTAGCGCTGACTTGAACCGTTGGCGGAACAACATCAGGGAACTCCTGAATGGGTAGCACAACCATAGAGACCAAACCACCTATAATGATCAACAGTGAGATCACCATTGCCAGAATAGGGCGTTTAATAAATGTTACAGAAAACATCTACTTCCCTTTGACATCAGGGATAAGGTCATGAGCTTTCATAACTGCCATGATCCCTTTTGTCTCAGACATATCTTTAGGGTCGAGTTTACGACCTGGCTTTACTTTCATCAAACCAGAGATCACGATCTGGTCTCCATCGTCAAGTCCGGAATCAATGCTTGTGTAGTAGCGTGAAGAGAGATTTGTTTTAACATCTTTACGTGTAGCGGTCTTGTTGTCATCAACAACATAGACATATTTACCGAGTTGATCTTCCAAAATACACTGTGGTGGTACCATGATGAAGTTAAACTTATCAGTAATGAAGACGTTAATGTAGACAAAAGTACCAGGATAGACGCTGTGGTCAGTGTTTTGTATGGTTGCACGCATAGAGATGGTCGAAGTCAATGGATCAACTGTGTTATTACTAAAATCTACGTAACCATCAAGACGTTTACGTTTTAAGACATCTTCACCTTGTCCACGTACCTCGATAAAGGCAGGCAGATCTTTTTGAGAACGAAACTTATAGATACGTTGTACATCAGACTCAGAAGGGCTGAAGTAAGTATAGATAGTGTCTGTCTGAACAATCGTTGTTAGTACAGTAGACTCACCATAACCAACAAGGTTACCTACGTCAACACGACGCGTACTCACCTGACCGGAAACGGGTGCAATTACAGTAGTATAACTGAGTTCTAGTTCAGCATTTTTAATAGCCGCTTCATCTGAATGAACTGATGCTTCAAGCTCACCCTGTTTTGCCTCGTATTGTTCTAAAGTCGCACGTGGTGCAAGACCATCTTTAACCAGTGGACGGTAACGTTTGACATCAGCTTTTGCCAGTTTAAGTGCCGCTTGATCTTGGCGCTTTTTAGCCTTAGCTTTTTGAAGGTTACTTTTGTACTGAGACTGCTCAATTAGAAAGAGTTTCTGTCCTTTTTTTACAGAATCACCATCTTTAAAGTAGATCTTCTGCAGACGTCCAGAGACGCGTGCACGGATCTCTTGATCACTACTTGCCTTTGTCATACCTGTGTATTGCACCCATATAGGGTAATGTTTCTTAGCCACAGTCACTGTCTCAACGACCAATGGCGGCAGTGCTTTAGGTGCTGATCTTTCAGGTGTATCACCACACGCACTGAAAAAAAATGCAGTTGCCAGTGTAGTAAAAAGGAGGACTTTTTTAGTCGAAATCATTGTATGACCTTATGAGTTTAATAACTTAGATAATAGCTAAAATTGTGTTAAATGTGATTTGTAATATGTTGAAATGTGGTAGTTTATTACTGGTGGTACAAAAAATATTTTTATAGAAATGGCTTAAACAAAGGATTAATATCCTCTGAGATAATAACCTACTTTATATCGTATACGTGTCTTCTGTTCCGGGCGTGGGTACTTGCTGTAGGCATACTCTATGGTCTCTTTAGTTGTGTCATCTAAGATGTAGAAGTTACTTTTATCAATAAACTTTATGTCTGATATGTCGCCGTTGGGATAGAGGTAAAACTCAACGATGTTAGAGCTGTTCACACGCATGTCTCTTGGTATGTTTACTCTTCCTACCCGGTTCAAAACCTGTTGTGTTATACGCCGCATTACCTCTTGGTTGTCCAAGATATATTTTTGTTCGCCAGGACTCAGCTCTCCAAAGCTTGCTCCATAAGCATCTTTAATGTTTGAAAGTAGTTTACTCTCTCGTTTACTTGATAGGCGTGATTGCTTTTGTGTTGGTTCTGTTGCGACCTTTTTGGAGAGAAATGAGTAGAGACGCTCGCTCTTTTTTTCTGTTGTTTTGGTCTTGTTTTCGTCAACCTTGGCAATAGGCTTGTTCTTGACTGAAATATAAGGCTTTTTAGGGGGAAGTGGCGCAACTTTGGGCTTTTTGGGTTCAACTTTTTTAGGCTTTATCTCGGTCACTGGCTTTTGTGGTTTGAGAGGTGGCTTGGGTTTATGTTTGATAAAAGGCTGTTTCTGGATCTTTTTTAGTTGCTTACCCTTGGGCATTAGCTTCTGTTTGCTTTTGGAGTGGTTCTTCATTGCCGCATCTTTAGTGACCTTGGGTCTCTCTCTTAATGAGACCTTAATGCGGTGTTCTTCCTTTGGTTTGACTTTCTCGACTTTTGGTGTATAAAAGCCTAAAAGCAAAAAGAGCATGACCAGTATGAGATGGAACATCAAAGCAATAAGAAAAGCAGCAGTTGAACGATTCATAAATACCCATAGTCTATAAATTTTTGTGATTATAGCACAAAGGTATTTGCTGTTTATTACGCTAAAATACTTGAAAATGACAAACATAGGATACTAATGACACGCTTAATACAGTTAATATTTATATTTACAATCTCACTTATATTTCAATCTTGCAGCTACATAGATGCCATGAAGCGTGCGGAACAAAACAAAGAGATAAAAGGTACTAAAGCCTATTATGATAATAAATGTCTGATCGCTGATGAGTGTGCTCGAGTCTCTGCCAGACTTCTTCTTGCTGAAGAGAGTTCTATAGAGTCGATGATCATAGCTATTGTAGTAGATGACGGTAATGAAAGTAGGGTCATCGATCTTCAAACGGTAAGTTTTACAAAGGATCAAGGTGAAAAAGTCACTTATTTTTTCTTTGATCTTCCCGTAGGAAGCTATCATGCCTATGCTTTAAAGATACCTGAAAATATAGATGATTATAGTGATCTGCAAGTTTTGGGGCAACTCTCTGGAAAAATCACTGCAAATAATCTTAAAGCTTATCAAAATGCCATTATACTTGATGATATTACCATAGACAAGGAGACAAGTTCCAAGAAATTTGCCTATTCTCTTCAGCATATGCAGAAAAAACTGATGATGCCCCACAACAAGCCTCAGGGCTACTTTGATGACAATGTGACGCTTGATGCCCCTGTATTTTCTCATGAAACTGCTTTACAAGGTCTCTATTATCCAAAAGCATTTGCTAAAAAGACACAAGGTCTTTATCGTTTGGCCCCCAAACACAAAGCAGGAAGTATTCCTCTGATCTTGGTACATGGTATGGCAGGCACACCGCGTGACTGGAAATATATGTTGGCACATCTTGATTTGACCCATTTTACGCCATATGTGGTCTACTATCCATCAGGTGAGGACTTTACAAAACTCTCAGCGCAGTTTAATGCATGGATACTCTCTGACAAGATCTTCGACAAGGGACCTGGAGTCATCATCGCACACAGTTTTGGAGGGATCATTGTACGTGATGCTTCTAATCTGCAACAAAACAGTAGTCGCCACAGCAGCGGACTCTTTATTTCGATTGCCACACCTTATGGCGGTGATGAAACAGCTTCTGAGGGTGTGAAGAATGCGCCCTATGTTATCCCTGCATGGCGCAGTATTGCTAGTGATAGTATCTTTATTAAAAATCTTTACAGAGAATCGCTTTCCAAGAATGTCGATTTTGAGTTGATCTTTGCCTATGACAATAATGAAGAAGGTCTCAGTGGAGATGGCAGGGTCCCTTTAAAGATGCAGTTACGTTCTGAAGCGCAAGCAGAGGCAACACATATGCATGGTTTTAATGAAGACCATATATCTATATTGCGATCCAAAGAGACTACGGATTATATCAATACACTCCTACAACAGTTTGTAAAAGAACATATCGACCAAAAATAACAAGCCCTTTGCTATAATTGCACTATTAATTAAAAATAGGAATTTTTATGAGTACAGAAGCATCAAGTAGAGCCTTTGACGAAGCACAAACATATATCCCCGGGGGTGTCAACTCACCTGTACGTGCCTTTAAAAGTGTAGGTGGTACACCACTGTTTATTAAAGAGGGGCAGGGTGGTATGATGACTGATATCGATGGCAACAACTATGTTGACTACGTTCAGTCTTGGGGACCACTTATATTTGGTCACCGTGATGAAAGCATCGAGGCAGCAGTTATTGAAGCAGTTAAGCACGGTTTGAGTTTTGGTGCACCAACGGAAGCAGAGACAGAACTCGCACATGAAGTGGTCTCTCTTTTTGACTCTGTAGACAAGATCCGTTTTGTCTCTTCAGGTACGGAGGCTGTAATGAGTGCCATTCGTTTGGCACGCGGTTTTACAGGAAAAGATGACATTGTCAAATTTGAGGGCTGTTACCATGGTCATAGTGACTCACTGCTTGTTCAGGCAGGTTCAGGTTTGGCTACCTTTGGCAACCCGTCATCTCCTGGTGTACCTGCAGACTTTACCAAGCATACACTTTTAGCCAAATATAACGACATAGAGAGTGTTGAGAAGTGTTTTAAAGATTCTGATGATATTGCTTGTATCATCATTGAACCTATCGCTGGAAATATGGGTCTTGTTCCTGCAGATAAAGAGTTTTTACATAGTCTGCGTAAGTTGTGTGACAATCATGGTGCACTATTGATCTTTGATGAAGTGATGAGTGGTTTTAGAGCGACACTTCATGGTGCAGAGAGCATCACAGGTGTTACTCCGGACATGATTACTCTTGGCAAGGTCATCGGTGGTGGTATGCCGGTAGGTGCCTTCGGTGGTCGCAAAGAGATTATGGCGATGTTATCTCCGGAAGGACCGGTCTATCAGGCTGGAACACTGAGTGGTAACCCTATAGCGATGGCAGCGGGTCTTGCAGCTATTAAGAAATTGAAGAAAAATTCTAAGCTTTATCCTATTTTGCAAGAGCGTGCTACACGTCTTGTTGAAGGGATGAAGACAGCAGCAGCAAAAAATGGTATTGCGATGGTCACTGACGTTCGTGGCTCGATGTTTGGCTTCTTTTTCAGTAAAGATGCTGTGAAGAATTTTGATGACGCAGCTCAGGCTGACCATGCACTTTTTGCCAAGTTCCATGCTGCTATGTTAGCAGAAGGTTTTTACTTTGCCTGTTCTGGATATGAGACAGGTTTTGTCTCAACTGCAACGACTGATGAAATGGTAGATCAAACGATAACAGCAGCACAAAAGATCTTCACGGAGATCTGTTAATGGCGTATCCGTCGGTAAACCCTGAAGAGGAGAAAGCACCACGTATTAAACCTATTATAGAAGGTGCTGATTCTCTCTCTTTGGGTATCTCTATTGTTGTGGCTGTTTTGATCGGTGTGGCTATAGGTTTTGGACTCAAAAAGCTCACAGGTATTTCATGGACTTTATGGATCGGTGTTGCTATTGGTATATCAGCAGCTGTTTTAAATGTCTATAAAGCGTACTCCAAGCAGTATAAAGAGTTTGAAGAGCTGCGAAAATCTGGGCGATATAAGATACAGCAGCAGCTTGAAGATGACGAAGATTGGGATGAGAGTGAAAAAAACTATTAAACTATTTGCTATTAGCGAAGTAGCGATTTTTTCACTTTGGCTCTACTCGTATGCATTTTTTCTAAACTTCCAGATCGCTTTTTTAGCATCTGTCTTGATCTTGCTTGGTTCAACTTATAGCTACAAACGTCTTGTCGACTCTCGTGTAGAAGCAGAAGATAGACCAGATGACACTGATCTTATAGAAAAGATCGATGATCCTTTTGATCTTTACAGTGAAGAGATCATTTCTGAGTTGAATGTTGAAGAAGATATGGATCTTAAGAGTGTAGTCAAAGAAGAGAAAGCACGTCTGAAATCTCAGAAGAACACGCTAAAAAACACAGCTAAAAGTGCACCTGCTTTAGTCTCTATCTTTAGAGTTGTGCCGTACCTGTTTTTAGTGCTTGGTTTTATTGGACTTAAAAACAATGCCTTGTTGAGTTTACCACCATTTTTAGTGGGACTTGGTTTTGGGATAGTAGTGGGATTTTTTATGGGACGATCACTTTTTGTAAAAGAGGTTATCGAATCGTAGGACTTTAGACGATGATGACAGAAACATCATACTCGTTAATTAGTCGGTGATCATCGGAATGTTGATAGAGACATTGCTATCGTTAAACGTAGCATAGAGGTTGTTCGCCTCTGCCAGGAGTTCGATCTCAGAGACAAAACGCTTTAGAAAAGTCTCCCCACTGATCTCAACAGTAAAAAGTGAGTATTTCTTCTCTCCAAACTTAATATGTTCTCCCACTCTGTAATAGAGCTTTGTTTTAATGACATCACTGCCTTTATAACTGTCATAGATCTTGTTTAACAGTTTAATATAACTGTCAGGGTGCAGACGTATGTCTGGAATAGTAGGGTCCAACTCTTTTAAATACTCACTTTGAGTACCTATTGAGTTTGTACTGATACAGAGGTCTATAAGTGTATAGATGTTGGTCAGTTCACCAGTGGGCTTGGGTGCAGAGAAGTTGAGGGTAGGTTGTTGGTAAAAGCGAATACCGATCTCTGTTTCGTTTTCATAGCCTATAGTAATGCCAAAAAAACGATAACGACCAAACTCCAGGTCTAAAAAAGTCGTCTTGAAACCAAAACTGGTACTGGCATGGGTTGTAGCGATCTCAAAAAGGGTATTTTTGTCAACACTACCAAGAAGATATTGTGCTTCGTTGTTAAGCGAGAGGATCTTACCGCTAGAGCTAAAGAGGATAAATGGATTATAATCGTACTCTATCCACTGTTGCTCAAAGGTCATGATATTTACGCTTCTATATAGTTTTTAAGACGTCTACCCACTTTAGGGTGTTTAAGCTTTTTAATAGCAGATGATTCTATTTGACGGACACGTTCACGTGTAACGTTAAGCTCTTTACCAATCTCCTCAAGCGTACGGTCACTCTCATCGTCCATAATTCCAAAACGCATTTTGATGACCGCTTTTTCACGTTCATTAAGCTGTTCAAGAACACCTTCGATCTGTAGACGCAGGTCATCTTTCAAGATCGCATCAGCAGGTGCCAAAGAGGTCTTGTCTTCGATGAAGTCACCAAAACGGCCATCATCTTCATTACCAATAGGTGCTTCAAGTGAGATAGGCTCTTTAGTGATCTTAATAACGTTTTTGACCTTCTCAACAGAGAGCCCAACCTCTTCAGAGATTGTATCGACATCTGGCTCTTTACCATTTTCCTGGAGGTATTTACGCATGATCTTGTTAATACGATTGATAGTCTCAATCATGTGGATCGGGATACGGATGGTACGTGCCTGATCAGCAATTGCACGGCTGATGGCTTGACGAATCCACCAAGTTGCATAAGTCGAAAATTTGTAACCTTTTTTATACTCAAACTTGTCAACTGCCTTCATCAGACCAATATTACCTTCTTGGATAAGGTCTAGGAACGGAAGACCGCGGTTGGTATAACGTTTGGCGATAGAGACAACAAGGCGAAGATTAGACTTGGCCATACGTGTTTTAGAGATCTCAGAGATCTCTTTACCACGCTTGATCTGCTCAAGGATCTCAAGTAGCTTATCTGGTTCCATGTCGAAACCACCTTTGGAAGCTTCTTTGGTCTGGATAAGTTTTTTGATCTCCATATAGGTGCTGACCATAGTCGCTTCAGGAACACGTGCAGCAATGTCTTCTTTGGTCAACTCACAGATCTCTGAGACCATCTCTACGTGGTTATTACGTAAGGTGTCGTTGAAAAGTGGCAGTTTATACTCAAGACGTTTAAGTTCTTTGTCAAAACCGTCATCACTGTGAAGGGCAGTCTCCATGGACTTTACCAATTCATTAATGAGTTTAGAAGTTGGTCCAAGGTCTAGTAGACGCTCTTTAAGCATCTTCTTTTTGAAACTTGCCGTTAAAAAGTACTGAACATACTCTTCCGTCATCGCTTCACCCTCTTCAAGAATGATCTCTTTTTCTGTAACCTTTAACCAATCTTTTTTTGCTTTTTCAAGTGCTTTAAAGCTTGAGACAACAGCATCAACACGCTTTTTGTCTTTAGCAGTCAGTGCGACTTCAGACTTGTCCTCTTCGATATCGTTACCATCAGCATCTTGCTCTTTTTCATCTTCAAAACTTTTGAAAAGTTCTTTAACACGACGCTCGCGGTTGATCAGTGGATCTTTGTAGTCTAAAATAAAGTCTATAAGATAAGGTACAGAACAGATCGCATCGATGATGATACTCTCACCATACTCGATCTTTTTAGAGATCTCGATCTCCTCTTCTTTTGTCAAAAGTGGAATCTGTCCCATCTCACGCAGATACATACGAACAGGAGAGTCTGAACGTGACCACTCCATAAGCTCATGCTGTTTTAAGATGTCGAAATCTTCACCCTTGGAATCTTCGATGAGTTTACGCTGTGCAGCCAAACGTGCAGCTGCTTCTTTGTTGTTAAGCATCTTGGCATGTTCTGATGCTGTAAACATACAGACTTTATGTTTTTGAGAGAGTTTGAGGATGTTTTTGGCTTGTGCCGCTGTAGGTTGTTTTTCAAAAATCTCTACAAGAGACTCATAGGTCAGACAATCATCAGACTTATGTGATGAAAATGTTTCATCTAGGTATTTGTTTAATTCTTTTGCGGTCATATTTTAATGCGCTCCTGAGCTGAGGGTAAATAAAAAGTAATAGGATTATACCCAGTTTTTTTAAACTTTTACTTGGAACTGTGTTGAATTTCTCTCTATTTCAAGTGAATAGATAATAAAATTTTAATCACAAGCTTACATATTTTACGTATCATACTAAATGATATGATATACTTTTTAGAGCTGTTTAACTCCTTGTGACCCTTTTTTGGATATAATCCCAAAAAAATAAAGGGCATCTGTTGAAAATCAACAGGTTGTACCAAACAGGATTTTGAATGCAAACTATTGAAGGAAAAGTCTGGACATTCGGTAAAGATATTGATACAGACCTTATTATAGCCGCAAGATATTTGAATACATCAGTGCCAGAAGAGTTGGCAAAACACGTTATGGAAGATGCTGATCCTACTTTTGTAGAGAAGATGACACCGGGTGACATCATTGTTGCTGATGAGAACTTTGGTTGTGGCTCATCTCGTGAACACGCACCTATCGCACTCAAAGCGGCAGGTGTTGCTGCTGTTATCGCTCCGACATTTGCACGTATATTTTATCGCAATGCCTTTAATATGGGGCTGCCGATCTTTGAACTTCCAGAGAGTACTGAGATCAAGAAGGGTGATGTTGTCTCTGTAGACCTTGACAACGGAACGATCACTAACAAAACGTCAGGCAAGACTTATGACTTTACGCCGATCCCACCATTTATGCAAGAACTGATCAATGCTGGTGGACTGATGAACTATGCAGCACAAGAAGTCGCTCAAGGAGAAAAATAATGAAGAACTATAAAATCGCACTGATCAAAGGTGATGGAATTGGTCCTGAGATCATTGATGAAGCGGTCAAAGTACTTGACGCAGTAGCCTCGACTTGTGACTTTGACTTCCAATACGAAGAGTTGTTGATGGGTGGTTGTGCTTATGATGTCACGAGTGATCCTCTACCACAAGAGACTATTAACGGTTCTATGAACTCTGACGCTGTACTTTTTGGTGCTATCGGTGGTCAAAAATGGGACAATCTTCCACGTGAGAAACGTCCTGAGTCTGGACTGTTGCGGTTTAGAAAAGAGTTGGGTGTTTATGCCAACCTGCGTCCAGCAGTGGTTTATGACGAACTGGTCAATGCCTCTTCACTGAAGCCAGAGATCATCAACGGTGTTGATATTATGGTCGTACGTGAGCTTATTGGTGGTATCTACTTTGGTGAGCCTAAGGGACGTACGGAAGATAAAGGTTGGAACACTATGGTCTATACCCGTATGGAGATCGAGCGTATTGCACATCAGGCCTTCAAGATCGCACAGAAGCGTTCAAAGCGTGTCTGTTCTATAGACAAGGCTAATGTCCTTGATGTATCACAGCTTTGGCGTGATGTGGTCACTGAGATCGCTGAGCAGTATCCAGATGTTGAGTTGACACACATGTATGTTGATAACGCTGCCATGCAACTGGTTTTAAATCCTAAGCAGTTTGACGTTATGTTGACAGGTAACATCTTCGGAGACATTCTCTCTGATGAAGCTTCGATGCTATGTGGCTCTATCGGTCTTTTACCTTCTGCTTCGGTAGGCGAGTCTATAGGTGTTTATGAGCCTATTCACGGTTCTGCTCCTGACATTGCGGGTCAAGGCATCGCTAACCCTATTGCGACTATAGCCAGTGCTTCTATGATGCTGCGTTTTGCCCTTAATGAAAATGAAGCGGCAGATCGCATTGACAACGCCATCAAAAAGGCACTTTCTGAAGGTTATCGTACCGGTGATCTGGCACAGTTTGATGCTAAAGAGATCTGTTCAACAAGTGAGATGGGTTCTATCATCGCTAATTACGCAGTAAAATAAACTCTTTTTAGAGCTTGTAGCTTCTGCTACAGGTTTTATAAAACAGTTTAAAGAGGCCCTTTATGAAGCAATATCGTGTACTGATCGATGCCAAAGATGAAAAAGGTCTGGTCTACAAGATCGCCAGTGTTTTTTACAAACATGAACTTAACATCATGTCTAACAACGAATTTGTTGACAAAGACAATGACAAGTTCTTTATGCGCTCAGTCGTAGAAGGAATGGTCGATGCAGACCAACTTGAGGCTGAACTCGAAGCAGTACTCCCTGAAGACTCAAGTGTAGAGATCGTCAAAGCTGTTAAGAAAAACATTATCTTAATGGTGACCAAAGAATCCCACGCGCTAGGTGATATCTTGATCCGCTACGAAGCAGGGGAGTTGGATGCTAATATACTAGCAGTAGTCTCTAACTATGATCTGCTTGAGCCTCTTGTCAGTAAGTTTAACATCCCTTATATTACGGTCTCACATGAGGGACTTGAAAGAGAAGCCCATGAAGAGGCGATCTTGAAGGCATTGGGACAGTTCAAGGATGTCGACTACATCGTACTTGCCAAATATATGCGCATTTTAACACCACGTTTTGTTGAAGCTTATGAAGACAAGATCATCAACATACACCACTCATTTTTACCGGCATTTATAGGGGCAAATCCTTATAAACAAGCTTTTGAACGTGGTGTTAAGATCATTGGAGCAACAGCGCACTTTGTCAACAATAATCTGGATGAAGGTCCTATCATCGCTCAGGAGATCAAGCACATCGACCATGCTTACGGTTGGAGAGATATGCAGCGTTCTGGTCGTGATGTGGAGAAGATCGTTCTCTCTCGCGCGCTTAAACTGGCTTTAGAAGATCGCATCTTTGTACATGCCAACAAAACGGTGATCTTTTAATGTTTAACATCGTCCTTCACAACCCCGTGATCCCTAACAACACAGGAAGTATAGGCCGTCTCTGTGTCAACACTGGTTCTTCATTACATCTTATCAAGCCGTTAGGTTTTGACATTGATGAAAAGGCAGTACGTAGAGCAGGGCTGGACTATTGGCATAAGCTGGACCTTCATGTCTGGGATGACCTTGAGAGCTTTTTTAAGGCTCAAGATGAAAATGCGCGCTATTTTTACGGAACGACAAAGACAGATACCCCCTATTTTGAACAAACATTTCAAGAAAATGATTTTCTCTTTTTTGGTTCAGAGACAAAAGGGCTTCCGGCAGAGCTTTTAGAGGTACATCCTGAACGCTGCATGACCATACCGATGACAAGAGAGGGCAGAAGTCTTAACTTGGCAGTAAGTACAGGTATCATACTTTACGAAGCTATTAAACAAAACTTTACAAGTTATAAGGGGCTGATGTGAACAATGTAATGGACTACATCATGTTAGGGCTTTTTGTGCTCTTTATGTTTTTTATCTTTGGCGGATACCATCAAAACAAGTTTGAAGAGAGAGAAAAGGGGCGTAAAGCAAAAGAAGAACGTGAAGCACAAGAAGAGAAAGATACCTCTTCACATTAACAGATGCTTTTGATCAAAGTTACAACGATCTTTACATGCCGCATTGCTTTTTAAAGATACGCTATAGAGTTTGAAGTAACTTTATAAGACGACCGATATCGCCTACTGAGATGTCAGGGTTCTCTTTGATAACACGTTTAATGAGCAGATACTCTTTACTATTGATATTCATAACGATCTCCTTACAAGATTTTCTCAGCCCAACGGCTAAATGAGACTTCAACACTATCGAAGAACGCGTCTGCTTTTTTAATTATCTTTGCCATCTGTCATCCTTTTTCGTTCTTAATTAGACATATTCTAGGCTTAATTACTTTTTTTACTAATTTATATTGCAATTTGACATGTTATTTTGATAAAGTATGTCAATCAATTAAGATAACAGTAATAAAAGTATATATAAAGAAAAGGGGCAGTTATGAAAAGTTTCAGTGAGATCGTTGAAGAGATCAAAGACATCATCTCTTCAGATATTCCAGGGAAAAAAGTGTTTGACAAAGATGTTGCCAATGCATTGGAGATCTCTCAGATGAATTTTGCAACAATGAAGAAGAGAGAGAAGATCCCTTATGAAGAGTTGTTGAACTTCTGTGCAAAACGCTCCATCGCAATAAACTGGTTACTGTACGGTCAAAGTCCAGAATCTTTAGTTGAAGCGACCAACCAGTTTTACATGGTCCGTTATTTTGATGCGGTCAACGCTTCTGCAGGTGGTGGTGCAAATATAGAAGATGAGGCTTTTGACTCTTTAGCTATTGAACCTCACTTTTTAGCCACACTTGGTGGTGAAAGTGAACTCAAAAACATCGAAGCTATTAATGTGACAGGTGACTCTATGGAACCAACATTTTTAAATGGCGATATTATATTTTTAAACCGTTCTAAGACGGATATCTCTCGTGGAGGTATTTTTGCCATACAAACTGAAGATATGCTCTTAGTTAAACGATTACAAAAGCGTATAGATGGTAAAATCGACATTATTTCAGACAATAAAGATTTCTACCTACCACAAATAGCAGAACCGGGACAGATCAATGTCCTTGGACGTGTTGTTGGACGTTATGGTGGTGTAGAATAGAGTGCCAAAAAAGGCCTCTCAATAGATAACACTTTATGTATTGGTGTTTTTACTCTTTTAAGAGTAGACTTTTTTACATAGATAATAGGCTATTGGTCTCATTAAGGAGATGCTTTTGCATCATAACTCTGTTTTCTTTTCTTTGGTTATCAAGGGGCTGTTTTTTACGCTTTTGTTCACAGCAGTTCATGCAGAGCAAACACCTCATGTTGACTTTAACCTCTCTATACCATCACCATTGCTTCCTGCCGCAACAGTAGAATTAAAACCTTTCAAAGACCTCTCCACATTGGAGTCCAATAGCAGTAATAGTTTTTGTGTGACACCCGTCTATCCTCATTTTGTAGAAGACCTTTACCGTTTTCCACAAGACATAGAGGTCTATGCTAAAAAAAATGCACTGACACATAAACGTCGTTACGCTATACAAAAAGCTTTTGATAGAAACTACTTCTCTGTATGGAGTTATAAGCGACCACCGGAAAAGGCATCTACAGCGCGTTGGCCGTTTCGTGTCTACACCAAAGGGTGTGCATATGGTGAGAATCTTCAACTCATACAGCAGTCTTGGTATGATGAGATGTTAAAACAGGCGAACTTTAAACAGTTTGGCAAGGTAAGCCGTTATGGCATGACCTTGCATTTCTCTTCGCTGCGTAACTTTCCAACCCATAAACCTCTTTTTAGAGATCCCAATCGTGCCGGTGAAGGTTTTCCTTTTGACTACCTGCAAAACAGTGCGGTACATGCCAATGAGCCTGTTTTTATTTCACACTACTCCAAAGACAGGGCTTGGAGTTACGTCTATACCTCTTATGCATCAGGTTGGTTGCCAAGTTATACCATTGCCTATCTTAATAAAAAAGAGCGTAAAAAATGGAAAAAAGCAAAGCCTGTCTATTTATTAAAAGAGAAAGTGGCTTTAACAGATACTCAGGGACATTTTCTTTACTACTCTCGTATTGGAATGAGACTAAGCTTTATAAAGAAGAGAGGGCTTTACACTTACGCACGCGCTGTAGCACCAGGTGCTTTTAACAAACCTACCTTTGTCACTATACGATTTAAAAACAGTGATGTCACTACTAAGCCACTGTTAATAAACCAAAAAAACCTGACCAAGATCACACAGGGTGTCATGAAGAGTAATTATGGGTGGGGCGGTCTTTATGAAGAGCGTGACTGCTCCTCAACACTACGAGATATCTATACCCCTTTTGGTATTTGGGTTCCTCGTAACTCCAAACAGCAGTCTCGTGTAGGAAAGGTGATTTCACTGAAGGATTTAACACCTCAGCAAAAAGAGAAGAAGATCATTGCAAAAGCGATCCCTTTTGAGACCTTTTTACATCGAAAAGGTCACATCATGCTCTATCTTGGGACATACGAGGACAACATAATGATCTTGCACAACATGTGGGGGATCAAGACAGTTGATGACCAGGCAGAAGAGGGACGTGTTATCGTTGGAAAAGTAGTGATCAGTACACTTGACATAGGAAGTGAACAGCGTGGTTATGACTACAACAGTTCTCTGCTGCCAAGTCTTGATCGTATGAACATTTTTACCTATAAACCTGTCAAGAAAAAGCATAAAAAGCGTCGCAGACATAAGAAAAAAGCCAATGGCTAATCCTGATGCAGGCATAGTAGATACTTCACTGGAAGTATCCTTCAGCTACAATACAAACATTCTCTCAAACAAGGTAATACTATAATGGACATTTTTATAACGATCATCAGCTGGATCGGAGGCTTTGCTCTTTTTGGACTTATTGGACTCATATTTGTATTTTCAAGCACCGCACACAAACATCCTGGTGAATCAAGTGCAGACATTCTCTCTTTAGCCAGTTTGGCTTTGATATTGTGGCTACTTTGGATGGGTGCCTCTTCCATCTTTCATATGGCAGGATCAGCAGCCGATACCTATCTCAATGAAGCGCAGCCATCGTCTTCAGTTTCACATCCGGCAGTAACAGGATCGGATAAGGAAATAGTAACGGACACTGCAGATCAAAGCGAGCAGAAAGAGGACCTTAGAATGCAGATCTTGTTTATATTGGCAACCATACCTTTTCTGATTTGGATTTTTACACCGTCTACCCGACAAGATACAAGGAGAGATCTTATTAGGAAAAAGGTCATGGCAAGTATGGCTCTTGAAAAAGGTGAATACGGAACAAGACCGTGGAATCCGGACTGGAAGCCTGAAGATGATCACTCCGAAAATGATGAAAAGTAAAGCAAAGCTTTATCTTTCGCAAGCCTGTAAATAATCTATCAACAATGCAGGCCCCACCCCTTTTAACAGCACTCTTTAGATAGACAACATCACTTTTTACATAGGACTTTCAATGGACACATTTATAACAATCATCAGCTGGATCGCCGGCTTTTTTCTTAGTTTTATATTACTCCTGAGTTTTCTGTTTTCATCAGCAGGTGCGGCACAGACTAACAAGTTAGACCTGAAAATCATCTCTTGGATCTCCATACTGTTATTTATATGGCTTGTCTGGAGTGGTGTCTCATCTCTGTCTGTTTCAGATGAAGCCAATACTGCTGTAACCACTGCTCAGAGTGCTTCACTGCCAGAGACAAAAACGGCAGTGAGTACTGTTTTAGAAAACACAATGGTTATGAATGGTTTATACGTTCTATTTGTTTTTGCAACACTTGCCTTTTTTTCTTGGCTCTTTACACCCTCAATAAGTAAAAAAAGCGGTAAAGATATGGTAAGAAAAAAGTTTATAGCAACTGCAATACTTCAAGAAGATGAGGCAGGTCGAAAACCCTGGGATAAGGACTGGAATCCTGACACGACACCCGAAGGTGATACAAAGTAGTGTTTGGTGCAAACCTACGGATAAATATATGATCTTTTAAAGAAAATCAAGATTTTTCCTGTAACCAATAGCTGAATATACACATCCTTTGTTATATGGTTCTGCTCACATTGGACATCTCACCAAAGATACTGGTAGTAAGTGAGACATCCATTTTTACCTTTTAAACCAATCTTCACACAATCTTGACAAACACCTCATAAACTCTATTTTGAAACTAATAAATGGAGAATACAATGAAAAAGATATTAAACATAGCGGTTGCTTCAGCGACTACTTTAATGATCATAGGGTGTAGTGACACTTATGATTCTGATGAAAAAACATATACGTCACAAACAGCAAAGAGTATGGGTTCTCTTCAAAGAGAAGTGGGTTATCTAACAGATGCTACAGATGAGATGTCACTTTATACTTTTGATAAAGATACACTCTTCCCAACTACAACGAACTGCGATGCAGATTGTCAAAAGATCTGGCCTATCTTTACAGGTTCAAACACTGAAAACACAGACATAATGGTTTTTGATACAAACACAAGTCATTTAGCATATAGACAACATCCTATGTACTTCTTTAAAAATGATACAACTATTGGTGATGTAAATGGAGACAATATAAAAGGTGTTTGGCATCTCATTTATGCTCCTACAGGCACTAACGATACTCAGACCAAGTTTTCTAGTGCTGCGAACAGTATGACTCAAACATATTTAACGGGGAAAGACGGTATGGCTCTTTATACATTTGACAAGGATGGTGATGATGAAAGTATTTGTTATGGTATCCCTGATGCAAAGCCGTTAGGAAGTTGTGAAGCCAGATGGCCAGTGTATTATAGTGCAGATTTGAGTGGGCTCCCTGCAGGAACTACTGCCTCAGACTTTGCAACTATAGACAGAAATCTGACAAAAGCACTGAAAGATGACAATGGTGATGTGTTAGCAACAAAACAGACAACTTATAAGGGTCAACCTCTTTACTACTGGTTTAAAGATGCAAAAGCAGGAGATACGACTGGTGACTGGGTAGGTGGTGTTTGGCACTTAATCGAACTCTCAGCTCAGAAAACTTCAACAATAACACCTTCCCCATATACCCAAGAAGCTGCTGCTGCAGGTAAAGCGATCTTTACCGACCCTGCAAAATGTTCAAGCTGTCATGGTGCAGATGGGCAGACTAAACCACTTGGAGTTGATAATATAATCGCAAAATATGGTGATGCCGCTCTAATAGAGCAAAAACTAAGAGATATGAGAGACAATGGCAACCCCAATAACCGTAACTCAGCTATGGTCAATGTGGCAAGTGGTTTATCAGATACAGCTATCACAAACCTTAGTGCTTTTGTAGCTACTTTAAAAAAGTAAAACAAGATGAAAAAGCAACTACTTCTTATTGCTGCTATCGCCCTTCTTGATAAAGGGCTGATGGCATTTGAAGCGGGACAATTGAGTTTAGATACACCTAATGTACTTAATAAAAGTGAAGGTTCTCTCGCAATTCGTCATCGTTTTTTTGGTGAGATGAGTGACTATGATAAATTTCTTGGTACTGATGATGGTGGCAATATGCACTTTATTCTTAAGTATGCGATTCTTGATAACTTAGTCATTGGAGTTGACCATACAAGAGATGAGAGCGCTTATGGTGCTGGAGTCGAGTATTCACACGATTTCAAGTGGATTAAAGCGGGTGCAAGAGTAAATGGTTTTCGATTGAACAAAGGCTTGGATGTGTATGATTACAGCTACCAGGCTATAGTATCACTGCAAACACCAAACTACTTTGAACACATAAACTTCACCGCGAATACAGGCTACGATGCTTACTACCAACATTATATAGCAGGTTTTGGAGTAGATGTAAATGCTGAGAACTTTCTCTCCTTTTTAACATTTACAGAACGTTTGTCTCTACTGGCAGAATACTATCCGCAAGTAGATAAGGTTACGGGAATTTCACAAGAGTATGACGCTTATGCCTTTGGTATAAAGTACCAGACGTATGGTCACCACTTTGAGATCATGGCTACAAACTCGACAAATATGGACCCTAGAACGATGTCTTTAGGGACTAATAGTGACAAGTTGCATCTTGGTTTCAATATAAATAGAAAATTTTAATCGGAGTAAATATGAAAACATTCATTATCATTAGTTTATTAGCAGCCTCACTCTTTGCGGATCATATGCATAGGGATTATGATACAAAACTACCTCAACTCAAAATGCCAGATAACAACTTGACATTTCAGATGATAGAGGGCTATAGAGACTACAAGATAGTTGCCACACATTTTAGGACAGACAAAAAAGAACTACGTTATATCTTAGCAAATCCGATAGGGTATAATGCTTTAAAGTCAAAAGCAAAGGTGATGCCAGAGGGCAGTAAAATCGTAAAAATCGGCTGGTCTGTTAAAAAAATGCCCCTCTTTTCAGTCGCACTGGAAGCTGATAAAATTCAAAGAATAGAGTACATGATCAAGGACTCTAAAAACTTTGATGCAAATGGAGACAACTGGGGTTATGCGAGGTTTATCAAAAAAGGAGACAAGTTTATGAGTTGGCAAAAGGGAACACAAGGTTGTATTAGTTGTCATGCTACAGCAAAAGAGAGTGACTTCCTCTTCACTAGCTTGCAGTCGACTTTTAAATAGATGAAACATAAAATATTAATCGTTGAAGATGAAAGAGACATAGTAAACCTGATAATAAATCGTTTAGACAAAGAGAAGTATGATGTTACAGTAGCATTAAAGGGAGATGAAGCTCTTGCCTTAGTGAAAACTCAAGAGTTTGACTTAGTCTCGCTTGACATTATGCTCCCTAAGGTTGATGGCTTAACGATTTGTAAGGAACTCCGTCAAGCAAATAAAAAAACGCTCATAATAATTGTGAGTGCTTTGGATCTGGACGAGAGTAGAGTTAATGCTTATAGTTTAGGGGCTGATGACTACATATCAAAACCTTTTTCTCCCAAGATACTCGCTCTAAAAATTGCATCTCTCCTTCAAAGACGATTTGAAATGGCAAATCTAAATATGCAATACAAAAAAATTGTACAACATGACGCCCCTTTGCAAAGATTTTTTATAAACAGTATACACTTACCCTTGACACCTAGTGAGTATATGATTTTTCAAACACTGTTTAGCAATCCTATAAAAATATTTTCAAAAGATGAGTTGTCTCAAATACTCTACAATGAAGACCTTGGAAATATAGATAGAGAGGGAGTAAGAACACATATATACACCTTGCGAAAAAAAATATCGAATTTTACTGATAAAGAGATTATTAAAACGGTGAGGGGTACAGGTTTTACTCTCTATGAAAACTAAGGTAGAAGTAAGTCTTCAATATAAAGTATTTTCGTTAGTACCGCTTATGTGTTAATCAGATGAAAATATATAAGAAAAATTTCATCTACTGAAAAACTCAAACTATTTGGACAAGTAATAAATGAAAGACAAGGTGCTTTTTCACCCTTGACTTTTTATATTATAACGTCTCTAAAAAAATAATCAAAAAAGGAAATCAAATTGAAACTTCAAAAATATATACTAAGCTTAATCTTATCAATATTTTTTATTAATTGTAGTACATCAACACAGCCAAAGGAGCCCAAAAAAATTACAAAAGGCGACTATACATATTTTACAGAATATATGAAT
>WGDB01000109.1 GCA_015493495.1 Helicobacteraceae bacterium
TCTAAAATGATCTTAGAGTCTATCTTCTGCCCTACTCTGTAAGAGATACGAGAAGGGAGGTTGGCTTTAATAAGTCCTGTCACAACATCTACAGAAGGTCTCTGTGTCGCTACTATGAGGTGAATACCACAAGCTCTCGACTTCTGCGCCAAACGGGCTATAGAGTGCTCTACATCTTTACCGCTTGTCATCATAAGGTCTGCCAACTCATCGATAATGACAACGATATAAGGGAAGTGCTCACCACCCTCTTTTTTGATCTTTTCATTGTAGTTTTCTATGTTTTTAGTGCGGGCATCGGCCATCAGTTCATAACGGCGTTCCATCTCATTGACCATGTTGTTCAGTGCGACTATGGCCTGCTTTGGCTTGGTGATGACCGGTGTCAAAAGGTGGGGAATGTCGTTATAGGTAGAGAATTCCAACATCTTAGGATCGATCATCAACAGACGCAGTTGGTCTGGTGAGTTTTTGTAGAGCAGTGACAAGATCATGGCATTGATACCCACCGACTTACCCGAACCTGTAGTACCGGCAATTAGGAGGTGTGGAAGCTTTTTAAGGTCGGTCACAAAAGGTTTCCCTACGATATCTTTACCCAGTGCAATAGTCAAAGGAGAAGAAGAGTCTTTAAAAAGTTTGTCATCCAAGATCTCACGCAGATAGATCGTGTCTACTGTCTCGTTAGGGATCTCTATCCCCACAACATCTTTACCCGGGATCGGTGCCTGTATACGAATGGTCTCTGCTGAGAGTGCCATGGCAAGGTCATCTTGTAAGTTTAAGATCTTACTTACCTTGACATTGGCCGCAGGTTTGAACTCAAAAGTAGAAACAACAGGACCAGCGTAGGTTCGTACCACATCACCATCGATCTTAAAGTGTGCCAACTTGTCGATAAGATACTTAATCTTGCCATCAAGCTCACTCTCATCAACCACCTTAGAGACATTTTTAGGTTTTTGCAAAAAGTCCACTGGTGGTAATTTAAAATTCTTAGGTTTTTCTGTCTTACCTGTTTCCATTTGATCGAGTAATTTTTTGTTCTCTTCCAACTCTTCTACAACCACTGTCTGCTTCTTCTCTTTAACCTTTTTTGCAGCTTCTACAATCGTTTTTGGCCTTCTAGTAACAGGTGTCTCTTTTTGAACGACAACAGGTTCAGCCGAAGATTCTTCTACCACTTCATCAGCTCTAATCAGCTTGATCTTGCTCTCCGGCTCTGTTACAAGGGTCTCGCTTCGCAAATAAGCCGGCGTTTCCAGCTCTTCTTCATCAAAGTCTACTGTTTCACTCTCTTCAACTTCTTGAACCACTGGTTTTGCTTTAGGTTTGCGTCTTCTAATCGGTTTGACGACTACAGGCTCTTCTTCGTCTTCTTCCTTAGATTCACGCTTAGGAAGTGATGGTAAAGAAGGCATAGAGAGGCGCGAACCGGCTTCTCTCAAGGGTCGAGCCATCTCCCCTACACTCTTGTCAAAGATCATCACAAGTGAAAGGACAAAGGTCATTACAAAAAAGACCCAAGCCCCAAAAAAGCCGATGTAGGTCACAGTAAAGTCAACAAAATCAGAACCAAGAGCACCACGAAGCGCACCGGTGACTACAATAGCCTGAAAGATCTGTAGAGAGAAAAAGAGTAAGACAAATGCCACAGCAATCTCAGCACGACGCATGTCAAAACCTCTGCCTCTATAGAGAAAAAAGAGTCCCAAACCTAAAACAAAGAGGTAGACAAAAGAGAGATAGCCAAAAAGCGTTTGATTTAAAGCAGCAAAGTCTGCACCCAGACTACCAATGATCCCTGAATCTCCCAAGATCGTAGCCATAGCCAAATAAAAAATAACCCCAAAAAGTGTAATAAAAAGTGCGTCGCGTAAAATAGTAAGTCCTTAATATAATGATTTAATTTTTAAAGAATAGAGTATAACAAAAAGAGGGCTTAAAATGGCTTTTTAAGGCAAAATTAGAGAGAAAGTCGTTTCACAGGCTCTGGTCGTGCGAAATAGTATCCTTGGTAATAGTGACAACCTAACTCTTTTAACAGTTCGTAATGCGCCTGTGACTCCACCCCTTCAGCTATGACCTCCAGGCCAAGCGCTTCTCCCAAGACAATGATACTTTTGACAATAGCCACATCACGTCTGTCTTCAAGCATATTAACGACAAAAGACATATCTATCTTGATTTGGTGTAAAGGGAGTCTCTTAAGATATTCCAAAGAGGAATAACCTGTCCCAAAATCATCTAAAGATATCTTAACACCCAGATCTTTCAACTCCTGCATTTTAGCGATAACCTCTTGCATACTATTAATAAGCAGCGACTCTGTGAGCTCAAGTTTAATATGATCATAACTTATACCATTTTTTTCAACGATATTTTTAAACATGGGTATAAATTCATCTTCATTGAACTGCTTGGCACTGATATTAATAGCTACTGACAGTTTCTCTGTCTTTTTATCATGACCCCATAACGCCAACTGACAACACACTTCTTGTATGATCCATGCACCTACTTTTATGATCAAACCACTTTTCTCAAGGATACCTATAAATTCCAGTGGAGAGATCGTGCCATGTTCAGGGTGATGCCATCTTATTAATGCCTCTGCGGCATAGGCTTCACCTTTTAAGTTATATTGTAGTTGGTAATAGAGCTCAAATTCTCCATTTTCCATCGCATTAAGAAGCTGTCTGTATAGATCAATATGACTTAATGCGGTCTTATCAGCTTGTTCATCAAAAAAGCCTATACTCTTCTCTCTCTTCTGTGCTGTGTGTAGTGCGGAATCAGCCTCTTTTAGAAAAATTAGAGCACTTTTTGTACCCGCGTTACATAAAGCAATACCAATATTAATATTAATATTAATCGATCTTCCATCTATCATTATGGTCTCTTGCATGATCAATAGTATTTCTTGAGAAAGCTCTTGCATTTTAATCGAGGCACTGCTTTTATCATCATGGAGATTTCCAAACCAGATAATATATTGATCTCCTGAAACACGTCCGACCAATTTGGCTTCTTGAAAATTTGACTTCAAACGTTTAGCCACCTCGATCAAAACCCTATCTCCAACGACATGACCATAAGCATCATTAATCAATTTAAAATCTTTAATATTAAAACTTACAAGACCAGACCACACCTTACTCTGGCATCTGTCTATCTCTTTTTGTAACTCTTCCAGGAAAAGTTCTCTGTTGAGCAGACCAGTCAATACATCATACTCTTTAAGATACTGAAGTTTCGCCTCAGTCTTTTTTTGAAGTGTCAAATCGACAAAGGAAGCAACATAATACATAATCTTGTCTTCGTCATTACGAACCACCTGAATGGTCAAATGTTGTGGAAAGATCGTTCCGTCTTTGGCTCTATTATAGATCTCACCACACCAGTAGTTATCTCTGTGCAGTGTAGACATCATCTCTTTATAAAACAATTCTCCCTGCATGCCAGACTTGAGTATCCCTGGTGTCATTCCAATCACTTCAGAAGGTTTATAGCCTGTTATCTTGCTAAAGGCTTTATTGACTTGCAGGATTTTTTGATCACTATTTGTAATCGTCATACCACTCATGGTCTCAAAAGCTACTGCTGCGAGTTTTTGAGCATGATAAGATGCTTCCATACGTTCAAGCATGGTGTTAACCTCGCAATAGAGCTTTCCAAACTCATTATCTTCTTGAGTCTGAATACGATTCTTTATAAAAGCAAGTGACTCCACATGCTCTAAAAACTTGACCAGCTTCAGTATGGGTTGGGTAAATTGACGTGCATAGAATTGCGCTAAAACATAAGAAAGTATCAGCATCAAAGCAAAACCAAAAACGATCATTACAATCTGCTCTTTTATCAGCTCTAAAATAGACTCTACCTCAATGTTCAAACCAACAAAACCTAGAGGATTTTGCATGTAGTCAGCATCTACATAAATACGCATCACATCTCCATGGCGTTGTGTTTTCATATTTTTTATTTCAAGAGGTACTACTGTAAAACTTTTACCATCTTTGCTGTATTGATAGATCGGTGTACCATCTCTTTTGTAAAGTACCATGGAACGAATATTTTTAAATGATGCCAATTGGGACGAAACATCTGCTGCAACCGAAACCTCATTCAGTAAAACAAGTTTGGCAATATTTTGACTTAAAGCGTGTGCCACTGTTTTAGAAAGGGTCATACTTTTTTCATACTGATTGTTTGTAAACCAATAGATAAAACCACCATACCAAACTATAGCAGTAAGTGTACTGATCAGTAAGATGATCATAATGAGTTTACGTTTTATCGAACCACTGAACCGTTTCTCTTTTTGCAAGGGTGCTCTACTTTTTATGTTTTGAAGGGTTTTCTACAGGTGTGTTATCATCATTTCCCCACTCTAACCAAGAGCCATCATAGACAGACGCTTTAAACCCCAACTCTTGTAAGACAATATAATTCAGTGCCGCTTCTGCCCCACCATCACAGTAGAGTATGATCTCTTTATCTTTAGGAAGATCTTTGTAGATACTTTCTAATTCACTGAGATCTCGCAGCTCATTACCCTCTTTAGTGATATGATAGTTGTGAGTACAGGCATAGTTTTTTGCCGTAGGGATGTGTCCAAAGCGTTTGGCACTGGACTCTTTACCTTCATAAGCCTCAACTTTTCTTCCATCAATAATCGTTTTATTATTAATAGCCAACAATGTACTGAGTTTTGTCTGTACCTTGGAGCTGTCAACACGAGGGATAAAGGCTGATTTCTTAGGTATATAAGGCACCTTTGAAGTAGCAATCATTGCTAAATTCGGGTGTCCGTAACCTACTTTCAAAATACCAACATTCTTATGACCAAGCACTTCAAGTATCCAATAAAAACGTGCCGCCCAGATAAAGTCTCCACTATCATAAGCCACTACTAATGCATTACTGTCAATGCCAGCTTCACTGAGCATCTGTGTTAAGTAATCCAGTTTAGGCATAAAAAACTTTTTGTCAAACAGTCCCTTTAATGCTGGAATATTAACCGCATGTCGAATATGACCTGCCGCATAGGCGTCTTCGTTACGTAAGTCAACGATCACCAAATGTGGATTGTTCATCTCTTTTTTCAACCAGGCAACAGGAACGATAGCCGGCATCTCAGCACTCTTTTTCATCTCAAATGCATTAAGTGTTAGGATCAACATAAACAACACAAACACTAAACTGACTCTGCGCATTTCAGCACCTTTATTTATAACTGTATTATAAAAAAATTATACCATAGAGAAGTAGTAGATGTGAAAAGAGTTGTTTATATAAATAGTCTATAGTGTTACAAATTGTAAATTAATTTGAAAGTTTTTATTGTTGATTGAGTTTTATTACTAAGAAGGTGCATTCAGAAAAAAGGTGGTACCGCCGGCCGGACTTGAACCGGCACGTCTCGCGACATCGGATTTTGAA
>WGDB01000110.1 GCA_015493495.1 Helicobacteraceae bacterium
GAGTACTCTTAATTTATAACTACTCTAGCTTGAATAAGATGTAAATCTATAGTGTCAGTATGGGAGTTTTTAGAGTGACCTTCGGAGTTATCGAAGTATTGTGAATATTTAGCCTTGAGGAATTCTATTTTTATAGAAGTGAAGAAATAACTATCGGGAAAGTTCCCGATAGATGGTGTTTAGAAACGGTAGCGTAAGTAAGCGCGGATGTCTTGTGCTGTGTCAACAGTAACAGTACTTCCTGTTTGTGGTGTCAAGTCAGAGATAAGGGTAGGTGTTCCTGTTGTACTTCCGAAGAAACCATTACTTCCTGCATACTTATAGTCAATATATGTATAGCGAAGTTGAAAACTAAAGATGTCATCAATCAATGGCTCTGTGAAGTATGCTTCATAAGCATCACCACGTGCAGCTAACTTAGAACCTGCAAGTGTGTCTTCACCGTAAGTAACTGAACGCCAGTACTTGGTACCGTGGTTGTACTCAACTCCCCAATGTCCCTCTTCTGAAATAAGTGATGGGAATTGTAGACCTACCCATGTAGAGTAACCTGTGCGGCTTTCAGTCTTGCCAAGCATACTTTTGCCAGCATCAGGGTTAGTAACACTCATGGCACCACTGATAAACAGTGTCGTGTCATCTAAGAAGTCACTCCACTCATCACCAATACCACTAATAACAAAGTTTCCTGTCAATGCATGTAAGCCACCAACAGTTTCCATACTGGTAAACCCTTGACCGACAATAGGTTGTGTTGGTGCACCTGTTGACGGGTCATAAACAGAACCGTCTTGTAAAACATAAGTCATTGGTGCTGCATCAATAAGGTTTTTTGCATAGTAGTACTGTGTGCTGAGTTTGTATTGACCGTCATCATATGGTACAAAGATCAAACCAGCTAGATCGATATCTTTGGTATCTGTTTCATTGGTAGCATATGGTGCAGCTATGGCGACTTGATTACTTCTTGTTGGATCAACTGAGAAGAAACGTGGACTCGCATTAGTGCCGCCGCGTCCTGCACAGAATTTTAAGTACATTCCAATATCTTCCCAAACAGAGAACTTGGCACTGACACCATCAAACTCAACATTGATGTTATGCCCCATTGGTGATGCTGCAGTATCATCATCACGCATGTTAACAAGATGACCATTTGCCGATGGACGACGACCAACACTGAAAGTCCAAGGTACATCGATACCTAGAAAGGAATCATTTCTATAGAAGAAGTATGCAGAACGAACGCGAACAACACCGTCTGTAGGGTTCTCTGCAACAATCCAGTCAAAAGTTTCCATACCAGCATAATTTTGGTTGGAGCCACTACGTGCACCATATGCCTTTTGGTAAGCTAATTGACCAGTGAAGCTTAAGTTCTTAGTAGCTGCCCAGTTCATGTTTATCCAAAGACGGTTGGTAAAGAGTGCCCCATTGTCTTGTTCTGAACCATCTGCCATTTTGTATTGAAGGTTATCAACAGCTGTACGGAAGTCAACACCAAACTTTAGGTGGTTACCACTGGTACGCTTGTTGAGTTCAGTGAGCTGTTCTTCTAGTTCGCTCTCCTCATCCTCTTCGTCATCTTCGTCCTCATCTTCATCTTCTGCGTCAGCTTCATCAGCGTCTTCATCATCATCGGCATCTGCTACTTCATCATCGTCTTCAGCAGTAGCCTCTTCCGCTTCCACTGCTTTGGCAGCTTTGACTTCGGCAAGTTCTGCCTGAAGTGCTTTCATCTCCGTCTCCATCTCTGTCATACGATCAAACATAGAGGCAGCTTGAAGATTAGCCCCAGAAAGAAGCGCCGCAGCTGCTAGTGAAACTAGTAATGGTTTTTTTATCATTTTGATACTCCATAATTATAGGTGTCTATTTTGCTCATACTAAAGGCTGACTCAAATTTTTGAGTATGGATTTAGTATGGGGATAACCTTAACTTTTGTTAAGATTAGCAAAAGTAATATAAAAGTAATTTTAATTATGGAGAAAAAGGCCATTTACTGTTCATTTATCTACTATAGTGCCAAATATGGACAGTGAAGACACTTGTAAGTATGTATAAATATTAAATAAACAGTTATACATACTTGTAATCACTAAAGGCTTAATAGAGATGCAAAAGTCTTTAGAGCTGCTTTTAAATGTTATTTGGGTATACTTCGCGCGATTTCTCTCCTTAGTGTTTGAAAACAAAACAGGTATCACGCCTAAAAAACCGGTGTGACACGCTCTGAAATAATAGAACGTGAAGCTGGCGATACCGAAGCAAACTGGTAAAATCTAGCACAAAAAGTGCTAACAATAAGGACCTCTTATGGTAACTATGAAAGACCTATTAGAATGTGGTGTTCACTTCGGACACCAAACACGTCGTTGGAACCCGAAAATGAAAAAATATATTTTTGGTGTTCGTAAAAACATCTATATTATCGATCTTCAAAAGACACTACGTTATTTCCGTAGCACTTACCAGATCGTTGTTGATGCAGCAGCAGAAGGTCAAGTAGTACTTTTCGTTGGTACAAAGAAACAAGCACGTAACTCTGTAAAAGAAGCGGCGATCAAATGTGGTATGCCATATGTTGATAACCGTTGGTTAGGTGGTATGCTTACTAACTTCCCAACAATCCAAAAGTCTATCCGTAAACTTGACATCATCGAGCAGATGAAAGAGAACGGTCAGATGGAACTTTTGACTAAGAAAGAGCAACTAATGATGGAGCGTCAAGCCGTAAAACTTGATGCTTACCTTGGTGGTATTCGTAACATGAAAGAGCTTCCAGATATGCTTTTCGTTGTTGATGCTGTTAAAGAGCACATCGCTGTTAACGAAGCACGTTGTCTTAATATCCCAGTTGTGGCACCACTTGACACTAACTGTGATCCAGATCTTATCACTTACCCAATCCCAGGTAATGATGATGCGATCCGTTCTATCCAACTTTTCTGTCGTGAGATGGCTGCGGCTATCAACGAAGGTAAAGCACTTAACGCTGATAACGCTGCAAGTGAAGAAGAGCTACCTGCAGTTGAAGAAGCAGCAGCTGGCAGTGAAGCAGAAGCAGAAAAAGCTGTTGATGCAGCAGCAACTGCTGAAATGAAAGAAGCGTAATCATGGCAGTTACAGCAGCACAGGTTAAAGAACTGCGTCAGGCAACTGATGCGCCTATGATGGATTGTAAAAAAGCACTTACTGAGTGTGATGGTAACATGGAAAAAGCGACGGAGTGGCTTAAAGAACGTGGTGTTGCAAAGTCGGCTAAAAAAGCTGACCGCGTCGCTGCTGAAGGTTCTATAGGTTTCAAGGTTTCTGCTGATTTCAAAAGCGCTGCACTTGTAGAAGTAAACTCTGAAACTGACTTTGTTGCTAAAAACGAGGGCTTTAAAGACCTTGTCTCTAAGACGGTTGGTCAGGTTTTCTCTACAAAATGTAATGATGCTGCCGCTCTTGGTGAGACTGAGTACGAAGGTAAGACGTTCTCTGTATATTTTGACCAAGCAGTTGCAAAGATCGGTGAGAAGATCGAGTATCGTCGTCTTGTGACTATGGATGCTGATGCTAACTCTGTAGTTAACGGTTATGTTCACTCTAACACACGTATTGGTGTGATCGTAAACATCGCTTGTGACTCTGCTAAGACTGCTGAAGCTTTGGCTCCAGTTGCTAAGCAAGTTGCTATGCACGCGTCTGCTATGAAGCCATCAACTCTTTCTTACAAAGATTTTGATCCAGCATACGTAGAGTCTGAGACTAAAGGTCGTATCGAAGCGATCAAAACTGAGAACGAAGAGCGTGCGCGTCTTAAAAAGCCACTTATCAACGTTCCTGATTATATCTCTATGAGTCAACTGACTCCAGAAGTACTTGCTGCTGCTGAAGAGAAGATCAAAGCAACACTAAAAGAGCAAGGTAAACCTGAGAAGATCTGGGACAAGATTGTTCCTGGTCAACTTGCACGTTACATTGCTGACAATACAACTCTTGACAAAGAGCAAGCACTTCTTGATCAGAACTATGTTCTTGATGATAAGATGACTGTTGCTGAAGCTGTCGCTGCTGCCGGTAAGGCTGCTGGCGGAACTGCTGAAGTTACTGCATTTGTTCGTCTTGAAGTAGGTGAAGGTATAGAGAAAAAAGTCGAAGACTTTGCTGCAGAAGTTGCAGCACAAATGGGTTAATCCCCACCTCTTTTTACCGTTGAGAGCTTCGGCTCTTGACACCTTACAGATTCTCCTTTTACACCAACCCCTTTTTTAAAACTATCTCATTATAATTACCTTATGAAATTACTCGAAGCTACAGCACTGTCTCATCAGTTTGAATACCCTCTTTTTAGTGACATAGACCTTGAAATTAGTGCCGGTGAGACTATCGCGATCATTGGTGAAAGTGGTAGTGGAAAGTCTACACTTCTGCATATACTCTCTACTCTGCTGGAACCTGAAGCTGGGGAAGTGAAATTATTAGAGAAATCTATCTATAATCTTAAAGAAAAAGCATTGGTGTCATTACGAAGAGATGACCTTGGTCTTATTTTTCAGTCACACTATCTTTTTAAAGGTTTTAGTGCTTATGAAAACCTTGAAGTGGCATCGCTCTTAGCTAAGGAGCCTATAGATCCAAGCCTGATTACGCGTCTGGGTCTTGAAGATGTCATAGAGATGAAAGTGACAAAGCTCTCTGGTGGACAGCAACAACGCATCTCCATAGCCCGTGTCTTGACAAAAAAACCACGTATTATCTTTGCGGATGAACCTACCGGGAACTTGGATAACAAGACCTCCTTGGAGGTGATGAATATTTTTGAAGAGTATGTGCTTCAAGAACAAGCGGCACTGGTCTTAGTGACCCATAACGAAGCTTTTGCACAACGCTGTAGTAAGGTGTATAGGTTGATCAATAGGGTATTGGTTCAGACAAAGTAATTTTACTTGCAAGTTTGTGTTTGTGGACTTCTTCCTTTGCATAAGTGACGGAAATAGTTATGGCCTGATATCCTAAATTTGGTGTGGTTAGAAGTCTTCTTAATTATAGAGCTCAAACCGTTGTTGATATTTCTTTATGAGTGCTAATCCAAAATCTATCTCTTCTCTGGCTGTAGTACAGCTGACAACACCTTGAGTCTGACGTAGTAGGTGTTCATTAAATGCCAGAGAAGATATACAGATGTCACTTTTATCGATGATAAAGATATTGACATTAAAATGCTCCAAGGGACGTTGTGAAGGTGGAAGATAGACCTTGGTATTTTTATATTTGGCATAGTAGGCGGCAGAACTGCTACTTGATGTGATGAGCGTAAACTGGTGCTTTTTTTTGAGGAGTCTCTCTATACTTCGTGATAAGATTTGGCTCTCTAAATCAGTGGTAATAATAGAGAGTGTATGTGCGCGCTCTACTTTTCTTTTTAGAGTCTGTATGAGATCACTTTTTTGCTCAGGCAGTAGGTAGTGCTCGTTGGCTTGGAGAGTTATAAAGAGAAGAGAAAAAGCAAAAGTCAGTGAAATATAGGGGCGCATCTTTACCATCGTATTGAAGTTATGTTTTGTTACAATGATACCATTATTTAAAATTATGTCCAAAGGCCCTTGTTCGATGAATGTTCTTCTTGTCAATAACGATGCTGTTGTCACAAAACTGGTCACCTTAAGTACCCAAAAAACAGGTGACAGACTTGATATAGCGAGAGATATTGACGAGGTAAGAGATGAGAGTTATGACTTGCTGATCTTGGATGGCGGTCTCTTTGATCGCGCATTTTTAGAGGCACTTAATGACAAGGCCATCTATGCCCACTCTATCTTTATTACAACAAGAGAAGACCATGATGAGGGACTGTTTGAGAAGCTTCTGTACAAACCTTTTTTACCAACAGAACTCTTAGTACTGCTTCACCAATTTGCAACGAGTGTTAAAAAAGAGCAAGAACTCTTAGCGCAAGATATTGTCTTTGATGACTTCGAAGAGAATTTTTTCAGTGATGACGAGATTGTTAGTGAAAGTGACATCTCAGAACAAGAGACATTGGAAGGTGTACAGAGTTTTGAAGCGCTAGAAGAAACGACACCATTTAAAGAGAGCGAAAGCGAAGAGATCCTTGAAGAAGAGGTCTTAGAAAACATCTTTTCAGACCAAGAGGTCTCAGAGGTCAAGTCTATTTTAGAAGCTTTAAACAGTGATGAAAACGAAATGGCGGCGCAAGAGGTACTTGATGAGATTTCAATAGAAGCAGAACCCGTACATAACGATGTAGACTTTGAACTTGAGAGGGCTCTAAAAAACCTTAGCAATACGTATGATGTGGATAAGATAGAGACTGAACCTGTTACTGTACACAAGGTAGCAGACTTAGAAACAAAGCAACCAAGTCAGACAAATCAAGAGTCCATAGAGACTCTGAAAACCTTGGTGCAAGCCTTGGAAAATCCGCAGATAGCGAAGTCTCTACGCGGAACTATAACCATAAACTTAACCTTTGGAGAAGAGTAATGAACCATGATACAGGTGCTATCCTTGTTTTATCCGGCCCAAGCGGCGCCGGAAAGTCATCACTGATCAAAAAGATCGAAAAAGAGATCGGTGCATTTTATTTCTCTATATCCACCACAACACGTCCAATGCGCAAGGGTGAAGTTGAGGGTGTAGATTACTACTTTGTGGACAGAGAACAGTTTGAATCGGACATTGAAGAGGAGAACTTTTTGGAGTATGCCAAAGTTCATGGTAACTACTATGGGACCTCTATAAAACCTGTCAAAAAAGCCTTAAAAAAGGGAAAACTTGTCATTTTTGACATCGATGTTCAAGGTCATGATGCGGTACAAAAACGTTTAGCTGACATCACCACCTCTGTGTTTGTGACAACACCAACACTGTGTGAACTCAAACAGCGCCTTAATGCCCGAGGCACCGATGCACAAGAGATTATTGACGGTCGTATCGATGTGGCTAAACGTGAAGTGCAGCGTATCAGTGAGTATGATTATCTTGTGATTAATGATGATCTGGATGAAGCGGCTGCGATTTTGGTAAATATTGCGAAAGCAGCGCGGATGAAGATCCCCTCCATAAAAATCAATGAATTCGTCCTAAACTGGGAAGATATCTGTTAAAAAGCTTAGATTCAGCACACCTTGTCCTGAAGTTCACCACTCCACGCACAGCAGTGCGCTATCGGGATCACTTCAGAACAATCTGCACTAAATCTAAGCTTTTTGGTTAAAGTGACAGCTTCGGCGCGATTTGCACTTCAGCTCACCACTCAACGCACACCAGTGCGCCTTCGGGATCGCTTCAGCACAACTCACACCAAATCTGTCACTTTTAAAGTTCCAGCATCTTTTGAATTGGCAATCTGTAAAATTAGAATATTTAAACTTTAGTAAGAGTGTTTGATCTTTTCATCAACAAAGCGTTTCCTCTTTTTTGCCTCAAGGTTATTTCTCTGACGCGACAGAGAAAAAACGTTGAATCCATCACGGTTTATATACTTGGGAATAAGATAAGTCAATATGTTCAAACTTATACAAAATAAAGGAATATAGACCCTTCAGCTCTTCATTAAAAATTCAAAATCTAAAATTCAACATTACCTTACCCCCTTTTAGCTATAATCGCGCATACAATAAAGCCCTAAAATTGGGGTTATCAGAGAGAATTCATGGACGTTAGAAAAGCATTTATAGAATATTTTGAATCAAAAGGTCACACTGCTTTCGCAAGTGCACCTCTTGTACCAGACGACGCGACTTTACTGTTTAACAACGCCGGTATGGTACCGTTTAAGTCGATCTTTACGGGTGAGGTTCCACGTCCTGAGAACCCACGTGCAACCTCTTGTCAGACCTGTCTTCGTGCGGGTGGTAAACACAACGATCTTGAAAACGTTGGGCATACTGCACGTCACCATACATTTTTTGAGATGTTGGGTAACTTCTCTTTTGGGGATTACTTCAAAGAAGAGGCGATCGCTTATGCATGGGAGTTCATCACTAAAGACCTTGCACTGGATGTTGACAAGCTTTGGGTAACGGTTCATGAGAGTGATGATGAAGCGGAAGAGATGTGGAAAAAGCATATTGCTGCAGATAGAATTATGCGTTTGGGCGATGCAGACAACTTCTGGTCTATGGGTGATACCGGTCCTTGTGGTCCCTGTTCAGAGATCTTTTATGACCAAGGTGAAGAGCACTTCAATGGTCCTGAAGACAAGATGGGTGGCGAAGGTGACCGTTTCTTAGAGATCTGGAACCTTGTGTTTATGCAGTACGAAGTCAAGACTAAAGGTGGCGAGAGACTGCCATTGGCAAAACCTTCTATTGACACAGGTATGGGACTTGAGCGTGTGATTGCGATCAAAGAGGGAAAACTCTCTAACTATGACTCTTCTATGTTTATGCCAATGATCAACAAGGTTGAAGAGCTTACAGGCAAGAGCTATGAGTACAAAAGCGGTGCTTCATTCCGCGTGATCGCTGACCATATTAGAACGGCTGTCTTTTTGCTCTCCCAAGATATTAACTTCTCAAACGAGGGACGTGGTTATGTGCTTCGTCGGATTTTGAGACGTGCCGTGCGCCACGGGTACCTTCTGGGACTGCGTGAAGCATTTATGTATAAAATCGTTGACATTTTAGTCGTACAGATGAAAGATGTTTATCCTTACCTAGATACAAAATCTGAAACAGTCAAGACACAGGTGCAGCTAGAAGAGGAGCGTTTCTTCAAAACGATCGCTTCAGGGATCGAACTTTTTAATGCTGAATTGGTCAACACCAAAGAGACCTTTAGCGGAGAGGTGGCATTTAAACTTTATGACACCTACGGTTTTCCACTGGACTTGACAGAAGATATGTTAAAAGAGAAGTCTCTTAAACTTGACAGTGCAAAGTTCGATGAACTGATGACAGCACAGAGAACCCGTGCAAAAGCGGCATGGAAAGGGAGTGGGGACGCTGCCAAACATGGTGACTTTAAAACACTGCTGGAGAAGTTTGGCAAAAACAGTTTTGTCGGTTATGAAGGTCAAAGCTCTGAAGCTACGGTCTTGGCACTTTTAAGTGAAGACTTTAAGATCGTAGAAGAACTCCATGCAACACACAGTGGTTGGGTTCTTCTAGACAACACACCTTTCTATGCTGAAAGTGGTGGGCAGGTGGGCGACCGTGGTCTGTTGGAAGGTTTTGCAACCGTAACAGACACCCGTAAGTTTTTTGATTTGAACCTCTCTCATGTAGAGGTTAAAGAGACTTTGAGTGCAGGTACTAAAGTAAAAGCTGTTGTGGACATTAGCCGTATGGAGATCGAAAAACACCACTCGGCTACCCACCTTTTACATGCCGCCCTTTATGATGTTTTGGGAGACCATATCTCTCAGGCAGGTTCGCTTAACGATGCAACACGCCTTCGTTTTGACTTCTCTCATCCTAAGGCGATGAGTGATGCTGAGATCGCTGAGGTTGAAGAGCAGGTGAACTACCAGATACTTCGCGGTATAGCCGGTGTGACCAAAGAGATGAGTATTGAGGAAGCTAAAAACAGTGGTGCCAAGGCACAGTTTGGTGAAAAGTATGGTGATACTGTCCGAGTCGTCAGTTTTGGTGACGCTTCTGTAGAACTTTGTGGTGGTACTCATGTTAATAACACAGCGGTTATTGGCACTTTTGTCATCACTAAAGAGTCCGGTGTCTCTGCCGGTGTCCGTCGTATAGAGGCGGTGTGCGGAAATGCAGCCTACAACCTTTTCAAAGAGCAGCGTCA
>WGDB01000111.1 GCA_015493495.1 Helicobacteraceae bacterium
CAGCGTATCGCTGCACCAATGATCGGTGGCGTAGTAAGTTCAGCAGTGCTCAGTCTCGTCATTATTCCACTACTCTACGAGATCTATGCCAAGCATTTACTTCGTAAAAGAGAAATGGAAAATGAAGAATCTTGAATGGGGTCAAATGAAAAAAGTTACAACCCTCTAGCAGGGGGGACATGACATGATTTTTAGCAAAGCGTTAAAAAAAGCATGCCGTGTCCCTCTCCATCAAGACAAAAAAAGCTAACGTAGACGTTCAACTTTAATACCAAGACAAAAGGAAAAGACGATGAAATACACAATAGTTTTTATAACAACACTACTTCTAGTACTAAGCACAGGCTGCAACAACAGAGACGACACCACCAAAGAGAGTAACCCAGCAGCAGGTGGCATGAAGTGTGGCGCAGGAAAATGTGGTGCCAACATGTTTGACGGTAATGCAGCCTTAGTCAAAAAGAAAAAGAACGTTACCTCTCAAATGAGAGACGATGATCCAAGACGTGACTGCGTTGCGAAGGCAAGTTCAACCAAAGCAGTTTACGACTGTGTTCGTGATCCAAAAACAGGGATGTTGACAAAAAAATGCGGTGTCGGAAAATGTGGAAGTGCTATGAAAGCCTCAGCGCCAACATCTAGCATGAAGTGTGGGGCGGGTAAATGTGGTTCAGATATGAAAAAACCAGAATCCAAGCCAGAGCCTGCCATGAAATGTGGTGCAGGTAAGTGCGGGAGTTCGATGTGAATTTAGCTGTCTAAGATTTAAACTTCACTTTTAAAGTGTCTCCTTCTACGGACTCTAATCTATAAACTTCTTTATGTGATCTTAAAAAACAATTGTTTTACACTTCAGATTTAAATCCGGGTTAATATTTTACTGACCTCGGATGGAATAGTAATGTAGTAAAAGCATTGACAAAATAGAGTAATTACACTACACTGAATAAATTAGAAATACAAATGTTGAAAATAATTATTTAAGGAAAAACATGAGCAATCCCATAAAGGAGCAAATTATGGACACTACACGTATGAAAAATGCCTTATGGGGTGCTTTTATTGCAGATGCTATGGCGATGCCTGTGCATTGGTATTACCAACGAAAATATATACAAGAGGGGTTTGATGGTGGTATTACAAAGTATGAAGATGCACCACATCCACATCCTGAATCTTTTATGGTGGGTAATAACTATCATCCAAACATCACAAAATCCAAAGAACTAGGGCGTCCTTTTGACATCGCCCATGAGCATATTAGGTTTTATGACACCAACTATAATGACTTTAATATTGCGCTGTCGGTTCATGCCGGTGAGCATAAAAATGCAATGCCACAAAAAGATGAACGGTATCATTACCATCATGGATTAAAAGCAGGAGAAAACACAGTAGGTGCGAACCTTATGCGTGTATTGATACGTTCTGTTATTAAAGAAGGTAAGTATAATCAAGAGCGTTTTATAGAAGATTTTGTCAGCTATTTAACAACACCGGGATTAAACAGAGATGCTTATACTGAAGTCTATATTCGTGCGTGGTTTGAAAACTACTTAGAGGGTGTGCCAGCACATGCTTGTGCTGAGGAGCAGAGAAATGTCTGGTCGATCGCCTCCAATGGCGGTATTATTCGTCCGCTTCTGTTGTCTTTAACCTCAAAGTCTACTTTTCAAGCGCTAGGTGTTGCGCTGCAACATCAACAGATCACCCATCGTTCAGACAATGTTAGCTCTGCGCTTACGGTTTTAATCCCTCTTTTACGTGAGCTCTTAGCTAAAAAGCCACCTATGTCTACATTGAAAAATGCTGCTTTTAAAGTACAACGTACAAAGATCAGTGGTGCAGAGCTGTCAAAAACCTATGCCGATCATAACGGCCCGGGAAACATCCCTGCAGATGAGATGTGGGATATCCACACGCAGTTTTCAGGCCAAACAGTTGACCTTGATGTTTTAGTGAAAGCGTTTAGTGAAAATGAGATCTTAGGTTCAGTGTTCACCACAGGATGTTACCCGGAACAGTCACTGCCTGTGTTAATGTACCTGCTTTACAAAAACGACTTTGATTTTGAAGCATCCGTTTTAGCCAACGCCAATGCAGGAGGAGACAATGTACATCGAGGGATCATCTTGGGTATGTTAGCTGGTGCGGCCAGTGAAGAGATCCCTCAAGGATTAAAAGAGGGTTTGGTGGAGTATGAAAGTATTGATAAAGAGATTGAAGCGTTTGTTGAAATTATCAATGCTGAGTAAGGCATTGTATTTACTCTGAGTCTTTACAAAACTTATGTGACAACTTTAGATGGTACTAAAATTGTCATACTTATAGCTTTAGCTCAAATGCTGCTTTCTCTCCCACCAATCTTCCATTGACTTGTAACTGAACTGCTTGAACACCTTCATAATATTGACGTGTTGTAGCAAGTTTTAGCGGATGCTTTTTAGAAAGTTTTAAAAGTGTGTTAGCAGAGATCTCTTGAGTGGAGAGCTTGAAGACTTTAGGCTTTAATGTGCCGTTAGCCTTTTTAAAATAGAGCAGATAGTCTACAACAACTTTTTGAGGGTCACTGTTTTTAAAATCTATGACAACTTCAAAAACAAGATGTTCTCCTAAGATGACCTGGGTTGTCATAACTTTCAAACTGGCATTGGCTATCTTGATATCAGGGTCAAACCCTAGAAGTCGCAGTGCTCCTGGATGACCCTCTTTTATGAGTGTTCGTGTGGCGTGTTTAATGATCCACTCTACATCTTTTACCTTCTCTTTTTGCCAACGTGTTAAAAAAGAGACAACGGCATCAGGATTGTCTTTGGCAATGTCGTTGAGGTTGTTGGCGATGGAACGTTGTACAAGGCGGGTAGGCTCATTTTTAAGGCGTTCGAGTAGTTCTAGAACGGGTTGCGGGTCTTTAATGAAGCTGTGCAGTCGAGACCCCAGCGGCAGCCTGGGTCGCGTTCCTTCACTGATAAGTCTGCGGACATGACAGTTTTTATGTGTGGCACATAACTGTAACTGCTTTAGTGTTTTCTCCTCCTCTTGTTCAAGAAAGAGACGTATCGCAAACTCAGAAGTAAAACGGGTAGTCATTTCGATGAGTGCGTTTACAGAGATCTCATAATGGGCAGTCCCATAATTACGGATGTACGTGCTTAAAGGCATGACATAAAAACCATCATAACCTTCAAGTTCTTCTTCATTGATAGGTTCACCGAGTGAGGCTACAAGTATGGTAAGTGCTTCGGGGTAGGATTTGGGGAGGTAGTGAAAAAGTGTCTTTGTGATCTTACTGTTTCTGTCTCCAAAACTGAGCTCCTCAAAATCTTCAAACGTCTCAGCAATAAACTGCTCTTTTTTAAAGTCAGGATAGACATTGTGGATGTTGGCAGCAATGTACTTTATAGTGCTTAGATTAAAGACAGCGCGAAACTCAAACTTTTCTGACATAGAGATCCTTGTTTTTAAGATGCTGTGGAGCTAAGTAATTATCGTTTATAATACCCCATGAAAATAATTTTTACCCTTTTAATGACACTCTCTACCCTTTTTGCTGCAGATGCCTTGAAGTCTGCCAAACTTTTAGGTTACGAGACAGACTATAAAACAGCGATCAGTAAGGCAAAAAAAGAGCACAAAATGGTGTTACTGGTTATCGTGCAAGACCCGTGTCCTTACTGTGACAGACTGGTACACAAGACCTTGGTAACGCCCTGTGTACAGAGACGTATGAAACATTATGTGCCGCTTATTGTAGACAAACATGGAAAGTTTCCTAAGCAGTTTAAACCACCGTTTATCCCTATAAGTTATGTGGTTGATCCAGACAAAGAGACAATAACTTACGAGATCGTGGGTGCCTTGCCTTATAAAGATTACATAGAAGACCTTGAAACAGAAGTCGAGTTTCGTGATGTTGAATAAAGATGCCCTAAAGAAGGAAGATAGATGCTAGAGCTAAATATTACACCCGGTAAATTGGGTGAATTTCCACCAGCCACCAAACCCCATCCTGGCTTTTTTTACGAAGTAGGTGAAAAACGTTTTCGTGAACTTGTGGATGATCATTACGAGATGATACGAGAGAGTGACATCGCCAACCTTTTCCCTGTTATGGATGATGATGAGTTTGATGAGGCGAAGAAACATGCACAGGACTTTCTGATCCAGATCAGCGGCGGTCCGAACTATTTTGAACAGAACAGGGGCGAAGCAAAAATGGTAGGGCGCCATGCTCCTTTCCGTATTGATGAAGCTGCACGCCAGACTTGGCTGAGACTCTACAGCTATCTTCTGCCGCAGTTGGTGGAAGAGGGGATCAGTGAGGAGTATGTGCAGTCATTTTGGGACTATCTAAACATTCACTCCATCTGGATGATAAACACCTAATAAAAAGTTCCAGCTTCAGCGCGATTTGCACTGGGGTTCACCTCTCCACGCACAGCAGTGCGCTATCGGGTTTACGCCCAGCACAACTTACACTAAATCTGAAACTTTTTCCTGTATATGAATTGTTAAGATGAGCTGCGCCATCTTTTTCTCTTGCTCTTAATCTGTGAAATCTGCGTAACATATATTGTAGTTCTCTTCACAAACCCTTCACACTATTCACATATACTTGTAACATAAAATAGTTCTGTAACGTAATTATGGTCACAGACTTTCTGTGGCATTCTTTACTATACTACGACTATCAAATTAGAAGTAGAGATGCTTCACAAAAGGAAATGATCATGAAAATGATAATGACACTGCTTTTATTGGCAGTAATGGGTTTTAGTGCAGAGTTAAAGGTAGATACTAAGGCATCTTCGATCGCTTTTGAAGCGACGAAGATGATGTTTATTGGTGTGGATGGTAACTTTAGTGATTTTAGTGGGACTATTGATGTTGATGGTGACAAGGTCACAGCGATCAACGGTACGATTAAGGTACTCTCTATTAACACCGACAATACAAAACGTGATGATCACCTTCTCAGTAGTGACTTTTTTGATGAGGTGAAGTATAAAGATATCATTTTCAAGTCTACTAAAATAGAGGATGATGCCGTGACTGCTGATGTCACTATACATGGTATTACAAAGCCTATCACTTTTGAGATGCAAAAGCTCTCTGTGGGTGAAAATGGTGTGAAGATCAAACTAACGGCGGTTGTTGATCGTACCGAATTTGGCATTGACAACAACTTTATGAGTATGATGATCTTTGACAACATTGATGTTACCGCTACACTCGTAGCCAAGTAAGAGAGACCCCTTTTATAGCCAACCTAGGAGTCTGTCGGATTCATCTGATTGAAGCGAAGATTTTAGCTTTTTAGTCAGCTTTTTTTTACTTTTGAGGCGAATAGCCGTAGCTATTTAACGAAAAGGAAGGAAGAAGACGGCAAAAAGATGAAATTTGTAGCCAATCAAGCATGAATCTGACAGGCTCCTAGTGTTGGCCCCTTCATGACATGCTATAATGTCGCCAACTATTTCCCATAAGGATACTATTGATGAAAAAAATGTTATTACTATTATTAATTATGAGTGCAACACTGTTTGCTGATTTGAACTGGGCAGATGACTATGAGAGCGGCTTGGAACAGGCAAAAAAAGAGAAAAAGATCGTGATGTTAATGTTCACTTTGACCAACTGCCATGTGTGTGAGGGGATGAAGGAAAACGTCTATACACAGCCTGAAGTCATGGATTATGTTAAAAAGTACTTTGTGCCGATAGAGCTGAACCTCGATATCGATGAAAAAGAGGGATACGATGTTTACGGAACGCCTACCTTCTATTTTCTAGACAGTAATGGGAAACAGATCGGTGATATGAAGGTTGGAGGCTCTACGGTAGATGGCTTTATGAAGAAGCTGAAATCTGTCAGAACTGAGGCCAAATAGCACCTTTGATGTGGTATACTTTAATTAGAAAGAGAGGTTTTTGATGAAGCGAACTATTTTTTTGATTTTACTCTTTTTGAATACATCGCTTTTTGCTGATATGTATTGGGCTGATGACTATAAAACAGGTATAAAAGAGGCTAAAGAGCGTCATAAAGATGTCATAGTTTTTTTCTCAAAAGAAGATTGCAGCCGTTGTGAAGAGATCACTTGGACGATTAGCTTCGATAAAAATGTCTCTAATTATGTTAAAGAACATTTTGTTGCAATAGAGATAGATGTTGAGTATGATAGGCGTGAAGGTTTTAAAGTTTACAAAACACCAACTATCTATTTTCTTGATGAGAATCTCAAGCAGATTGGCAAGCCGTTAACCAAAGTCTTAAAACCTAAAGCATTTTTAGAAAAACTTAAATCTATTGTTGCAAAAGAGTACTAACTCCCTAATAGCACAAGGAGACATTTGAATCTTCATTTGCTCTCTAGTATGCTAAAATACACCCATTAAACATCAGGAATTTTTATGACAAAAACAGAAACACTTATAGACCTTTTAAACAACGACATCATCCCAGAGATCGAAGATGTGATCGATGATCTTTTTGAACTGATCAACGACGCTAAAACAGCTACTGCTGAAGTAAAGCAAGAATTACATGACCTTCAAGAACTTAAAACTGAGTTTAAAGTGATGCTCGAAGAGGCAATGACAGGTGAACTTGAAGAAGAAGAGGCAGGCGAGATCCTGATTGAGATCGAAGAGATGCGTGCTGAAGAGGCCTAACTCTTAAACATCTCTAGCCTTCCTTAACAGGGCGTATCTGTTTATATCCTGCAATTTCTCTCGCAACCGTTCCTTTAACCATTTTGCAATGCAACAAGTTTCTCTTTTTGTAGACGACTTAACTTCTTAATGACGATCTCTCTTTTTAAAGCGGCACTTTTAGAGCGGTGTTTCTCTGCATAGAGCAGATGGACGGGGCGTCTTGCTTTGGTGTACTTGGCACCGTTTTTTCCCTTGTTGTGTTCTTCTATACGTTTGTCCAACACCTTTGCAACACCGGTGTAGTAGGTGTTGTCGGCGCAGCGTACGATGTAGCAGTAGTAGAAGTCGTCAGGTTCTAAAGAGAGGGTGTTGTTGAAAAAAATGAGTCCTGTTGCTGTTGGGATCTTTTTGTAGAGTAGGGGACTGTCGAGGTCTATGTGGCTGAAGGCCTCTCTGTAGGCCATGACAAGCTGGGCGGTCAGGGTGATGGAGAGCGGCCCTTCCAACATAGAACCCATCATACACTTTACCCCTTTGGTTTGGCAATATTTTATGATCTCTATCGCTTTAGAGATACCGCCGCACTTCATGAGTTTGATGTTGATCAGGTCGCAGGCTTTCTCATCTATTACCTTTTTAGTATCTTCTAAAGTAAAAACAGCTTCATCGGCCAAGATAGGGATGCTGCTTTTTTGAGTGACCTCTTTAAGTGCCTGTATATCACTGCCGATGACGGGTTGTTCTATAAGCTCTATGTTCAGTGGTGTAATAGCATCTATAATCGCATGTGAAGTTTCTACATCCCATGCCTGGTTGGCATCTATGAGGAGGCGGGCTTGTGGTACTGTAGCCCGTACTGCTTCTATACGCTCTATATCTAAGCCATCTCCACCACCTACCTTCACTTTCAAGTGGCTAAAACCTCTGGCATACGCTTTTTGTGCATCTTCAGCCATCTCTTGAGGGCTTTTGAGACTGATGGTCAAGACACTCTCCAGCGTTTGTGCCTGGGCACCTAAATAGGTGACGAGGTTTTGTTCGAGAGAGAGTGCGGCCAAGTCATAAAGCGCCATGTCTACGGCCGCTTTGGCACTGGAGTGACCTTTGCAGCTGCTGTGCAGTTTGGAGAGCAGAAGCGGGAGCTCAAAGTGTTCACCAACGAGTTGCGGAGCTATATGTTTTTTGATGGTATGGGCGATGCTTTTAAGGTCTTCGCCGGTTATTGCCTTAGTGGCGGGAGCGGCTCCCAAACCGATGTTGTATGTGTCTGTATGGATACAAATACGCAGGTTTTCAACAGCATCAACACGTCTTAATGCCGTAATAAAAGGTGTACGCAGTGGGATCTTCTCTATTACAGTAGTGATGGCGGTGATCTTCATGAGGCAAGCCCTTGTAAGACATAACCGATACCAAGACCGGCAAAGGTCCCTATCATGTAACCCATAATAGCCATAAGAACGGCCACCCCAATAAGTGAGCGGTGATAGGCAGCTGCCAAGATAGGCGCAGAAGCGACACCCCCAATGTTGGCTAACGAGGCTACTCCAATACTAAAGAGGTCGAGTCTGAACACTTTAGCGATGATGACCATGATGAGCGCATGTAGGAGCAAGATAAGGAGACCAACACCTAAGTAAAGCGGCACTTCTGAAAAACCTCGCAAGTGGGCCTGTGAACCTATCAATGCGATGAGAAACATCAACATAGCACTGGAAAGTGCGCTTGAACCAACGATCTTTTTAAGTTTGGTCTGTGAACCGATGAGACCAAAGAAGGTAGCAAACAGAACACTCCATGTGGTGGTAGAGAGAGCACCAAGCTGAGAGGCAAGATAATTGCTAAGATAAGCGATGAGCAGTGAAAAAATAAAAAGCAGCAAAAGCGGAGCACTTTTAACTTGGCGTTGTGACGGCTCGACTTCATCTACCATTTTAAAGCGCAAGGGTGCTTTTGTCCAGCGGTTAAACAGTGGTGCAAAACCTACTAACAACAGCAGTGTCATGACCCACAGTGTGTAGTCGATGGAGTCAACGATAAGGGCGTAACCCATCAAGTTCTCTTTAACATCCAAGGCCCCCGCAACCGCAAGCATGTTGGCAGTACCACCTGTCCAACTTCCTGCCAAGGTAGCAAAGACCCCTGCTGCATCATGGTCTAGAGAAAAGAGCCAAAAGAGAAAGATAAAAGAGAATGCAAGTGAGAGCACAGAGGCGACATAGGCGATGATCAGTGCGCGACCAAGGCCCACAAAGGCTTTAAGGTCTATTTGTAAAAGCATCACAAAAAGCATAGCAGGAAGAAGTACAGTTTTAACATTTTTGTAACTTTGATAAATGCTTTCGTTCTCTTGCCATAGTCCAAGGTGTGCTAAGAGCATTGCCGCGGCGTAAATTAAAACGACAGCCGGTAAAAAGGTAAAGATCTTATGTTTGGTGACCTTTTCTACACTTGCCAAGACAAAAGCTAGCAGGGCGACTGTGAAAAGATAGAGGAAGGAAGAGAGGATCATCTACAAGGTGCTTTTTTGAAGTCAGGAAGTGCCTGGTAGAGCGCTTGCATAAAATTGGCACCCGGATCCTCTTTTTCAGTGCGGTAACCTTTGTCTTTTTCCAACCAGAGAGGATGTTTTTCAAAACAGCGGTAGTCAGAGTGGGGGACCAGGTAGTTAATGTCAGGATACTTCTGTTTCAAGTAGCTGATCAGTGCGATGTTGGCCGCTATCTGTTTTTGGGTCAAGGTCTTTAAACTGCCTACATTCTCGATACCGATACTGCTGTAGTTGAGACCGATGACATGGCGCCCCATCCAGTTGTCGGGCATAAGTTGGTAGATGGTCCCGTCTTTGTCTACTAAGTAGGCTACAGAGACATTGGCACTGGCGTGTTTACCTGAAATGTCCGAGCGGCTGCTAGGCAGGGTCTCATTATTAAAAGCCTCAAAAGATCCTTGAAGTGTGGGTATAGCGGTATAGTGCACAACAATGATCGTTGGAGATATCTCTATGTTTTGAGGGCTAAGGTCATAATGTTGTTTGATGTACTCAAGGGTGAGTGCTTTACGATGCTCACTAAAACGTATAGGCTTTTGAACGATATCTAAAGCACTGAGTGTGATGAAGGTGGTGAGTAAAATAAGTAAGAGTTTTAACATGCTTCATTATATAGAGTAAAGTTTAAAAAATGTGGAGGATTAGGAAAATTATTTCTATTGTATTATAATAGGTTAAAAAATATGTATCTTTATATGTCATAACAAGATGCCAACAAACAAGAAAGCGATATGAACCCACAGAAAAAAAGAGACCTGTTTAAACGTCCCAGTGATGCAGCGGTGCGTTTGGCAAATGATATTTACTACACATATCTACAAGCAGAGGGAAACTGTATATGTATTTCGGTAGATCGTCTTTGTGAGGTGTTTGGAGACAGCGAGGTGATGCGTGTCAAGATATGTGCGGCGCGTATCTTTGAAGAGTTAAATGAACCTATTGCTTTGGAAAATTATAAGTATCGGGGTGAAAAGATAGTGTGGCGCAGCATACATTTTTTCACTTACCATTTTTTTAGTGAGGATGATCACGAGTATATTCATGTAGAGATCAATGAACTTTTTTTAGATGTACTCGAAAAACTGGAGAGTGAACCCTTTATTAATTTTCAATAACCTATAATCTTTTCAAAGAAATTTTATCTCAAGAGGCTTACATGGCAAAATATATTATTTTAGATACTGAGACTACAGGTGCGTCTGAAAAAGACCGTGTGATCCAGCTGGGTTACATTGTTTTGGGTGGTGCTGAGGTCGAGGTATATAACGAACTTTGTAGTGCTGAGGTTCCCATCGAGATCGGTGCTATGGAAGTGCATAACATCACTCCGGATATGATAGAAGGCAAGCCAAGTTGTCCGGAGCTCCCCGCTTACCAGCGTTTAGAAGCTCTAAATACCCCTGATAACTACATGATCATTCATAATGCACCCTTTGATCTTGGGATGTTGAAAAAAGAGGGTTTTAACTCGCAAATGAAGCTCATAGACACCTTGCGTGTGGCAAAACACCTGCTTCCTGATTCTGACTATCACAGACTTCAGTACCTAAGATACTCTTTAGAACTTTATAAAACTGAAAAAGCAGAGGCAGATAAGTTGGGTATCGAGCTTAAAGCCCATGATGCTTTAGGTGATGTACTCTTTTTAAAGATGTTGCTTTCTAAATTAAGAGTGTTGTGTAAAGAGAAGTTCCCCGGAGAAAACGAAGTAGAGAAGATGGTGGCATTGACAGCAACACCAGTGCTCATTACCAAACCAATGCGTTTTGGTAAACATAAAGGCAAGACCATTCAGGAATTAGCACACTCTGAAGCGGGTTATCTGGACTGGATGTTAAAAAATATGCAAAATCTGGACGAAGACACTAAGTACACCATTAACTTGGCTTTGGGACGTTAAAGGCCTCTGTAATGCCTGATCTGCTCTTTTTTAGAGTGGTGGGTGTATTTATGATCGTCTTGTATAGAGCTGTAGAGGTCGTAAACCAAGTAACTCAAAAATGTGACGACCATGATAAAAAATATTATTCCGAGTGCCATGGCGTAGATGTTGTTGGACTCTAAGTTAAAAAACAACACCAAACCTCCTGCTGATATAAGACTCAAAACAGCCAGTAAGATAAGGCCTAGGTTCAGTATGGATCTTTTCATAATAAGCTCCTCTTTTTTAGTATGTGTCAGTGGTATAATAAAAAGAAAAAGTGTGGAAGTGGTGTGAAAAGCTTTTTTCCTTTAAAAAAACTTGTAAAACATTGTGCTACGTCTGGCTTATCTCAAAAACACTATAATTAGTTATGAATTTTGAACATTTAAGAGAGAAAAAGATCGTTCTTTTTGGTAAAAGTCGTGCTTTGGTTGGTGAAGAGTTCGCCAAGCAACTTCAAAACCATAACATTGTGTTGACAGAAGATGCTGACGATGGTGTGGCACTGATCATTGAAGGACGTATGCTCAACCCTGTAGAGCAGGAGAAACTCGACAGCCTCTATGCTGACAAGGTAGCGCCTATTGTTGAGGTGGAACATCTGGAACGGTGGTTGTGTCATGCCATAGAAGAAGACACCTTGATGATGAGCCTTAAACTCAGTGGCGATAGAGAACGACTCATGGGTTATCTGCAAAACCCCTATATATCCAATACACTTTTTTTACGTCTGCTCTCTCTTTACAACTGGGAGGGTGAAGGCTTTTTTGAAAACGATGACAACCGAGACATCACAGCAGCCTTGGTCAGTCGTTTTTATGAAAACATCGAACGCAACCATAATGTTCAGTACGCGAACATGGGGATCATGCACCTTCTAAACCAGGGCGGAAATGCAGAACTCACGGAGACCATTGCCATGCTTGAACCGCTTCAGATCGCACTCAAAGAGGGGTGTGACAACTCAACACAGAAGATCTTGAACACAATAGCTCTGCATCCCAACACCACAGAAAAAGTACTCAAACAGTGGCTGAAAAAAGGTAATGATGATATCCAGATGCTTATTGCTATGCGTGAGGATTTGAGTTTAGCACTGCAAAAGTACTTGCTTGGATTAGACAAAAAAGCAGTGAATGAGGTCCTCTCTTTGAACCACACACTCAAGCGAGAAGTGGCACTGACACTTTTAGAACAGTTTCCTGAGAACGTCACAAAAGAGATCATCTTGGATGAAGAGCTGTTTGAACATCTTTTGGAACAGTATGATGAGGCCTTGGCACATAACTGCAGTTTGACACTGCAGATGCAGGA
>WGDB01000112.1 GCA_015493495.1 Helicobacteraceae bacterium
AAGGCGACATAGATCAAGATACCAAGCATCGCAAGAAGCAGTGACATCGCACCCTTCTCTCTTAACTCATTACCTACCTTAGGTCCAACAATATCAACACGACGGATCTTATACTCACCCGTACCCTTAAGTGCTGCACGGGTCACATCACCCACATCTTTAGAGATATCTTTTGAACTTGTCTTTAGACGGATGATCACTTCATCAGGAGAGCCAAACTCAGTGATCGAAGCGCCTTTAAACATCTCGTTGGAGGCCAGTTGCTTACGCATTTCATCAATAGGTGCTGCTTTAGTGTACTGCACTTGAACGATCGTTCCACCGGCAAAGTCAACACCGAAGTTTAGGCCCTTAGTCAAAAGTAGACCGTATGAGCTCAAGACAAGAACAATAGAGATGATCATCGCGATCTTCGACTTGCCCATAAAACCGATGGTTTTAGTCTGCTTAAAAAACTCCATTAACCTAACCTCTTTTTACTAATACCAAACCAGAAGCTTGGATCTTTACTTTTGTTGATCTTACTCTCTAATGCCGTATAGATACCATGCGTTCCCAGGATCGCAGTTAACATCGAAGCCAAGATACCAATACTGATCGTGATCGCAAAACCTTTGATCGCACCTGTGCCGTACGCATAAAGGACTACTGCCGCGATCAAAGTCGTGATATTTGCATCTAAAATAGCACGCATCGCATTAGCATAACCCTCTTCTATCGCTTTATGCAGGGACTTTCCTTCATACAGCAACTCGCGTATGCGCTCAGAGATGATTACGTTAGCATCAACAGCCATACCGACCGTCAATACAATACCCGCCATACCCGGCAGCGTCAATGTCGCTCCAAACAGAGCCATCACTGCTAAGATGAGAAACAAGTTGGCGACCAGAGCGATGTTTGCGATCACTCCAGCCATCTTATAGTAGAACATCATAAAGAGAAAGACCAATGCAAAACCACCAACAAGTGCGATCATAGAGTTTCTAATACTCTCCGCACCAAGACTTGGCCCTACAGAGCGTTTCTCCATCATATAGATCGGAGCAAGAAGCGCACCTGAACGCAAAGCGATGGCCAAGTCGTTGGCTTCGTTCACGGTGTAGTTTCCACTGACCTGAACATGCCCACCACCAATACGCTCGTTGATGACCGGTGCAGAGTAGACCTTGCCATCAAGCACGATCGCCATACGTTTACCTACATTTTTACCAGTAAAGTCACCAAAGATTTGAGCACCTTCAGAGTTCAGTGCAAAATTAATGACCGGGCGGTTGTTTTGATCAAACGCCACTGTAGCGTTGGTCAAGAGGCCACCATCTAAGATAGGGATCTCTTTTAGCAGATACTTCACTTCAGGACGCTCATTGTCCTCCAAGATGATGTCGCCATACTGCGCCGCTTGAGCATCTGTCATGTTATAAACACGCATAGCGCGCTCTTCATCTACTGCAATAAGTTCTAACTTCGCTGCACGTGAGATAAGTTCACGTGCACGCTGCTCATCTTCTTGTGTCTTAATACCAGGAAGCTCGACCAAGATCTTCTCAGCACCTTGACGCGCGACTGTAGGCTCTGCCAGACCAAACTGGTCCAGACGGTTACGAATGGTCTCAATAGCCTGAGAGATCGCCTCTTTTTTAGTCTTTTCTATAGACTCCGGAGTCAAGGTAATCGCATAGTTCTCACCTTCATGCTGAACGACCAAGCCATCCAACTCTTTTAACATCGCATCGATCGCCGGAGTATCGTCCATATCCAAGATAGAGAATTTCACCTCATCTTCGTTTGCAGAGAGTGTGTCTAACAGAATGTCATTATGGTCAGTGAAGTGTTTGATACTTGCTGCGATCGACTTGATCCGTGAGCCTACTGCCTCTTCGGTTTTAACACCCAAAAGCATATGCAGCCCCCCTTGAAGGTCAAGACCAAGTGTTATCTTCGCACCTTTGTCTGTGTTGAGCAGAGAAGGCATAGAGAAGAAGATACCAAACCCTATTGCCAGGGCGAATATGACTAGACGGAAGTTAAGTTTCATATATTCACCCCTTCTACATAAAGCGTTGCATGAGCACTCTGCTGAAGAGAACCCAGTGTTAACGTAATTAAGGGAACTTTGTTCCCTTGATGTATTAAAAAACTAGACTTCATCCTCGTACTTTCGTGCCACTGCATCTTTAGTGATCTTGACGACAACACTGTCATTCATCTTCACACTGAAAAAGTCATCTTCGACTTTGTAGATCACTACGATCAATCCTCCGTTAGTGACGACTTTATCGCCTTTAGCAAGAGTCTCCAGCATCTCAGTGTGCTTTTTAGCCTGCTGTTGCTGTGGGCGAATGATGATAAAGTACATGATCGCGATCAAAAATACAAATGGTAAAAGTTGTCCTAGAATATCCATACGAATAGGTCCTTGTTTGAAAATTGTTGCATTATACAACTTCAGACCTCTATACTAAATGAACTGTGGGGTTTGTACCTGAAAAAGAGTCTGTTTAAAATAAATTTGTGCTTAATATAGGCGAGGATATTTGGCTAACATTACCCGTCAGAGACAAAAGCACTTAGCGTTTTCTCTATATACATCTACTATGTACGTCTCACACTTCATATATCTTTTGTATAATGCCTTATGAAATTAATAACGATCAACTACAGACAACTGAGCATTGAACTCCTACAGGCATTTGGCATTGCCCTTTTGCTGTCACTTTTTATCTATATGGAACATTTTGATCTCACCCTCTATGCTGTCAATACTGTTGCCGCTCTTTTAGGATTTTACTTTCTGCTCTCTTCTAAAGGCAGAGTGGTCATCTTTAGTGGTGGTTTTATCGGACTGTTATGGTTTTACTGGATCGGTTACAGTTTTGAGTACTACAACGTAGGCTGGATGTCACCTTTTATCATCTTCTTTTTTATATTACTATATGCACTTTTTTTTGGGATCTTAGCTTTTACAAACAACCCCCTCTATCGTGGTATCATGCTTTTTGGACTCAGCTATGTCGAACCTATGGATTGGAACTGGTTACAACTCGAACTCCCTTTTGTCAACAGCTACTTTGGTATCGAGAAGTGGCAGTTTGCGCTGATCATCGCTGTTTTGGCACTTTTTGTCTATCTTTCTAAAAAAGAGCGCCCCAGCCCTTATCGTTTTGGGCTTTTTCTCCTTTTACTGTTAAGTGTTGACTACAGCCATCCACAACTTACCCCACCTGATGTTAAGATCAAACTCTACGCCCCACAGCTTCTGCAAGCTGAAAAGTGGAAACATGCCAACCAACAGCAGATCATAATGCAGAATCTACACGTCATTGAAAAGGCTGCCTCTAAAGGCTACGATCTTATTGTGCTTCCAGAATCCGCCTTTCCACTCTACCTTAATAAAAACGGGGCACTCATCCAACAGCTACAGAAGCTCTCCTACCGGATCGACATCCTTACCGGAGCACTTTATGTCGAAAAAGGTCTCCACTACAATGTGAGCTATCACTTCTCCAAAGGTAAAATAAAGATCGCTAAAAAGATGGTCTTGGTCCCTTTTGGAGAGTATGTTCCCCTTCCTGACTTTTTAAAAAAATGGGTTAACAAGACCTTTTTTGATGGCTCTGCTGACTTTGTGACCGCTACCAAACCTACAGACTTCATCATCAAAGGCATCTCATTTAGAAATGCCGTCTGTTATGAGGCCACCTGTGATGAGATCTATGAAGGCGATCCTGCTTATATGATCGCCATCAGTAACAATGGTTGGTTTTATCCCTCTATAGAGCCTACACTTCAAAAACTGTTGATGAAGTTCTATGCTAAAAAACACAACACCATCATCTACCACAGTGCAAACATGGGCGGCGCAGGGGTTGTAAGCGTTGAAAGCTAAAACAGACATCCCCGTCTATCACTTGATTCCCTACTGTTTCCCTCGGATTTAAGCACTTTTAACCTTTTTCCAACTATTATTGGACATACAAAAAAGGATTTTTATGAATATCGCTAACAATATAACTGAACTCATAGGAAACACCCCACTGGTCCAACTCAACTTCCCTTCTCACGAGAGTGGTGCTACTATCTTGGGAAAATGCGAATTTATGAACCCTACCAGTTCGGTCAAAGACCGTATCGGTTTTAACATGATAAAAGATGCTCTTGACAGTGGGAAGATCAAAGGAGAGACACAGATCATTGAGCCTACAAGTGGTAACACGGGGATCGCCCTTGCCTCCATCTGTGCGGCACTGGGTCTTAAACTTACCCTGACCATGCCGGAGTCTATGAGTATTGAGCGCAGAAACCTGCTTAAAGCACTGGGTGCTGAACTGGTACTGACGCCGGCAGCAGCAGGGATGAAAGGGGCTATCGAAGAAGCAGAAGTTTTGCAAAAGAGTCTTCCTGACGCTATTGTTCTACAGCAGTTTAACAACCCCGCAAACCCTGAAGTACACCGTCTGACTACAGCAAAAGAGATCTTGCGTGACACCGACAGCAATGTTGACATCTTTGTGGCTGCAGTGGGAACAGGGGGAACCTTGACAGGAACCAGCGAAGTCTTAAAACAAGAGATTAAAAACATCCAGATCGTTGCTGTCGAACCGGAGGACTCTGCCATTTTGTCTGGCGGCACTCCAGGGCCTCATAAGATCCAAGGTATTGGTGCAGGTTTTGTTCCAGCTATCTTGGACACAGAGATCTATGGTGAAGTGATCAAGGTGAGCAATGACGACGCTATCAACACTGCCAAGATGTTGGCACGTCATGAAGGACTTTTAGTGGGTATCTCAGCAGGTGCCAATGTCTATGCTGCCATGGAGATGGGCAAACGTCCGGAAAACCAAGGTAAGACCATCGTCACTATCTTGTGCGACACCGGTGAGCGTTACCTGAGTACAGCACTTTTTAGTGAGTAAGATACTCCTGGAGACCCTCTGTGTCAAAGAGGGTCAACTTCAACATCTCTCCTTCCATCAAAAGCGCCTTGAACACGCCCTCAAACAACTCCAGTTCAATGTACATTATGATCTCAAAGAACTGCTTTCACCACCTAATGCACCCCTGCTGCGCTGTCGTATACTCTACAGCGAGAGAAGCTTCGAGGTCAGTTACCACCCTTATGAAAAAAAACAAATACAGACCCTGCAGCTAATAGAGGCCGACACACTGGATTATGCACTGAAATATGCAGACCGTGATGCCTTGAACAGACTTACTCAAAAGAAAAAAGCCGCCGATGACATCTTGATCGTACAAAACGACCTAATAACAGACACCAGCATTGCCAACATCGCCTTTTATGACGGTTCACAATGGATAACACCTCAAAAAGCACTGCTTAAAGGTACCACACGCACCCGACTGCTTGCAGAGAAGAGACTTGTAGAAGCAGAGATCTCTATAGATGATATAAAATTTTTTGAACAGTTTGCATTAATGAATGCCATGATAGGTTTTGAACCTGTCAAAAATGGTATAATTCTGCCCATGAATTACGCGGACAAGGGATAGCATGTTATATGAGATGATTAAAGACGAGAAGTATACCGCTCTGATGAACCAACATATTCAGGAACTTTTGGTCTTCCTGTTTGAACAAGAGCAGAATTTTGGTATTTTGTGTAAGATCGAGCATTTGACTTTCGAACCTGAACTGCCTGAACACATTCGCAGTGAGTTCCGTCCGATGACCCTCTTCTTTTTGGCAGGGTACACCTTTGAAAGTGCTCGTTTAGAAGAGGGCATGTTACTCTTTGAGGCAGGTTTTGGAGAGGAAAATGTTGGCAGTTTTGTACAAGTACCCCTCTTAAGTATTATGCAGATCATTGTAGATGAGACCCCTATCTTTGTCAACCTTTCTTCACCTAAAGAGATGATCAGTAACAAGGCCCCGCAACGTGAAAATGGTATTGACAACTCTATGGCCAGTTTTCTCTCCAACCCTGAAAACCAGAAGTTTATAAAAGAGTAGAGGCTAAACGGCCTCTATCTCACACCCATCTTCCAACAGATAAAGCAGATAACCTGAGACATTCTGCTCAGTTATATTAGCAATAGCCTCTTTGTAAAATCCCACCTGTTTATGATACTGCTCTTGGTGCCCTTTAGCAGACTTATAATCCATGATGACCCATCCATCTTCGTGTTCTACCAAAAGATCGATATAGCGCAACTCACCCTTGTAGCTGATGGCACGTTCTTTGGTAATCCTCCCATTAATAAGCTTTTGAAACGCCACACTCGCCAACAGGTGGTTTAGACGTTTTTCTATACTCTCAAAATCATTTGCGTCCAAGTAGGCACCATAACGGTTCTTCGCCACCATGATCGCCTCTTCAATACTCTCTTTTTCAAATGAGGCCATCATCTCCAAGGTGTAGTGCAGTGCCAGACCAAACTCGATGGCATGGTGATCGTATTCCTGCTCTCTCTCTTCTTTGATGATCTCACTCTGCACACCATAATTTTTAGTAACATAGTGAAGTGCTGCAGGAGGCGTTTCAACTACCTTTTCCTCTTTTTCAACCAACTCAACACCCCAAGTATCTGCTGCTAACTCTAAATGTTCAAACTTGGAGTCTTTAGATTTTTGGATGACGTAAAGTCTGTTTTTTGCACGGGTAAAGGCTACATACAGTGCATGCATTGCATCTTCATGACCAAGTGCCTCTTCTGCAGCTATAGCATTGGCATAAGCCAGATCAAAAGTGGCACGTTTTTTCATACGCAGGTAGATATTTTTGAGTTCGATCTCTTTATAGTTGTAGATAATAGTACTGGTGTCGGCTTTCTTTTTACCCAAACGATCCAGAACGATGACATTTTCAAACTCCAGACCCTTAGACTTATGGACGGTCAACACCCGAACACCATGAATATCTGCTTGTGCAGCAGTAGTATCAATACGTTCATACTCAAATATAAAAGACTCTATATCGCTATAGTGACTGATAATCTCTAAAAACAGCAGTATGTCAAGATCACCATCAAAGAGGCTGTAGCGTTCTATGACCACCAAAAGTTCTTGGGCCAGGTTACCACTTTGGATGTTATAAACCTGAATCTTCTCCTCTTTTTGTTCTAAAAGTGCAAAAAAGTTATGGGCGTAAAGGGCTTCATTAAAATAGGAGTACTTCAGATACTCTATTAAAGCACGGATTTTTTTTTGGTTGATCAAAAGTGAAGTCGTCTCAGTGACCACATCAATACCACACTCCCGCAGTATCGCTTCTACTGCAGTTCCATCCTTGTTTGTCTGTGTCAAAATCGCGATATTATCTGCCTCTTC
>WGDB01000113.1 GCA_015493495.1 Helicobacteraceae bacterium
CACGAAGGTACTTTACCGGCAGGGAGACCCTTTTGACCCAGTAGAGCGAAGGTGAGAGTATGATGTTGACTTTGCCCTCGAGAAGGGTGACAGGGGAGTCTGTGTCAACAAAAATGGCTCTCGCCTTGGTGTTAAATCCCAAATTCAAAATACTTACCCTTTTTTGTACTTAAATCATAATCAAATGCAATATGTGACGTTGCGTTGTTCTCTCTGACCTCTATGTCGACATGAACCGTAGGCTTAAAATAGCCTATGGTATGTTTTGAGAGATGTATCTTCTCATCTGGCGATAAACCCAGGTCATCAATAGTGTGATAGGTCACATCACCGGCGGCCATGTTCAGTGCACGTTCCTCTTCTATACCCGGCAGGTAGAATTGCCAGAGTGCAGGTGTGATGTAGTTGGCATCTACCGTAGTGATGTTGTTCTCATCATAACGGATCAGGTCGTTCCATGGTACGAGATTGACGGCCCCATCGTGACGCTCTTTAGTGTAAAAGTCCAAGATCTTATCAAGATGTCTTCGAGAGACGATGCGTTCACGATAAAGCTCAGGCTCTTCGTCAAAAAGGTTGGTCTTGTAACTGTTTTTGTACCCATCCATACTGTCTATCAAAAGATCACTGAGATAGTAGGCATCTTGGACGTTAAAACGGGCGAGATACTCAATGAGTGCCTCTTGCAAAACCTTGGATTGACTCAATGCATTGATATTGAGATGTCCCATGGCACTTGTAACCTCTATTTTAACTAAAAGTTCTTTTAATTCTAGTGGGATAAAGCCTGCAGTAAGTAAAAAGATACTCAATGAGTCAGCATCTGCAACTGCACCGAGTTTATCAGCCTGTTTCATAAGAGTGATGACATCTTCGAGTACAGCACCACTCTGGAGTAAAAAGCGGGCTTCATGCAGGGCATCACCACTCTTTTTAAGGTTGGTTAGACTGATACCCACGGCAGCAGTAATAGCAATAATAAAAAAGAGGGTAATAAGAAGGGCAACCCCTCTACGCTGCATCAAAACCATCTATGTAATACTCATAGAGAAAATCGGTAACAACATCGCCGCCACAATAAAGCCGATGGTACCACCGACAAAGAGCATCAGCATGGGCTCCAAGAGGTTTAAGATGATACCGATCTTGTCACGGTTGTCCTCAAAATAGAGTTCAGAGATATTGATCAGTACAGGTTCTATCTGAGAGGTCTCTTCTCCTACTGCGATAGCTTGCAGGAAGGATTGGTCGAGTTTGTAACTTGACTCGTTGAGTGCTGCAGAGAGGCGTTTACCCTCTACGACTTTTTTAGAAGCTTCTAAAAAGACCCCTTTAAGCACACTGTTGTTCAAGATGTTGGCTGCGAGGTTGATGGTCTGAACAAAAGGGACTCCCGAACGTACCAAAAGCGATCCTACATAGGCAAAACGTCCTAGTTCACTTTTAAGAGCAACCTCTCCAAAAAGCGGCAGTCGCAAGACGAGACTGTGCACCGAGTATTTATAAGCACTGCTGTAGTTCATCATCACATTATGAGCTGCAACGATCAGCACGATGAGGACTCCAATCAGGGCGAAGTTATCATTAAAAAAGTCACCGAGTCCAATAACAAACTGAGTTGCGCCAGGAAGTTCTTGACCCATGCCCTCAAAAATACCGGTGATCTGTGGCACCACAAAGGCGAGCATAAAACCAACCATGAAGAGTGAGATCAAGATCATAAAGGTAGGGTACATAAAGGCAGACTTGATCTCTTTGACGATACGGTCTTGCTCTTTTAGAAAACGTGACAGTTCTAAAAGGACTTCATCCAAGATACCACTTGACTCACTGACACGAATGGATTGGGTATAAAACTCAGGAAGTATGACGATCTTCTGCTCTTCAAGAGCAGAGTAGAAGTTTTTACCCTCATCAAGGTAGGTGCTGACGGTCTTTAAAAAGAGATAGATCTTCTTTTTGTGCATGTACTGACTCTGGATGATCTTGAGTGCCCCCACGATACTGATGCCAGAGCGTATATACATGGAAAGCTCGCGACTGAGTTGGGAAAGTTCGTTGGGGGTGATACGATAACGGCGACTGAAGTTGATACCGCTGAGAACAGAGGGCTTCTCTTCGGTTAGTACCGTGTAGATAATGTTTTGGGCTTTAAGTTTACTTTTGGCTTCTGAGAGAGAGGTAGCCTCGATCTTACTGTTGACTTTTTTACCATCAGCATTGATACCTTTATAGGCAAAAATCATTGGAGTACCTTTTCTAGAACTTCTTGTTGTGCCTCTTGGGCAGCCTGGAGTGAAATATAACGGTCTACTTTGTGCAATAGACCATGATAGACATAGGTGGCATCTTTTGTCTCTACAGTCATCTCTGTGGAGCTGCCATCAGCAAAGATCTCATAGTTAAAACAGACATCAAACTCGCGTTCATCTTCATTGAAGATGGGCGTAAGTAAAAGCTCCTGCATACCAAAGTTGACATCAAAACGCCAAAAACGAAGTTCATGTTCATCTTTCATAAAAGGATCAACGTCTTTGACCTTCTCTCTGTCAACATATATCGCACAGCTGCGACAGTTGTCGATGCAGGTAAAGGCGACATGGTTCTCTTGGTGCATACTCTCTAAGTAAGCGGGCAGTGACTCAAAGCCAAGGTGCGCCTCTTTGTCATTGATCTTCTTCATAGAACTGATCACCAGACCATATACAACCCCTATGATCACTACAACGATCAGGAGTTCTATAAGCGTAAACGCTTTTTTGACCATCACTTAGTGGTTAGAACTTACACTCGCTAAAGCGAATGTCACTTGCGTCATCTTCGCCACCCTCTTTACGGTCTGAACCTAAAGAGATAAGGTCAAAATCATTGCCCTTGTTGATGTAGATAAACTCTTTTTTCCAAGAGTCTTTAGGGATGTTTTTACCTTCGAGGTAAGCGCTTGGTGCATAAGAAGGATAATCCTCTTCGCTTGGGTTGGTGATGAGTGCTTGAAGACCCTCTTCGGTACTTGGATAGACCCCGTTGTCGAGTTTGAACATCTTAAGCGTCTCTGCGACACCTTTCATCTGAACACAGACCAGTTTACGTTTGGCCTCTTCCCCTTTACCCATAAGGTTTGGGAGTACAAGTGATGCTAAAAGACCGAGGATGATAATGACGATCATAAGCTCCATAAGAGAGAACGCGCCACGAACGGAAGTGTAAGAGTGTTTTTGCATGAAATAACCTTGATAACCTGTAATTATGGTTTGAAAATGTTTTTTAGTATACAAGCATATGACTAACAGATAGCTGTATTAGTATGCTATAAAGGGCTTAGCACATGACTGTACTGAAAAATAATAACATTTATAGTAAATTAGTAACTGATAATTTATGAGTCAATGTTCAGACAGTTGTGACAAAAGGGGTTTAAAGAGAGTTGAAGAAGATAATCGTAGTCAAAAAAGTGATAGTCAAATCATGTTTATAACAGGAAGTGATTTTATAAGCATTGTCAAAAGTAGGAGTATAATGTTTTTAAGTATCGCACTGAAAAGAGAAAAATAACTTCAGTATATTTAATTCAAGGATGTTGCTTATGAAAGATTTTGTAAAAAAGATTACAGAGTGGGTGTTGGATAAAGAGGAATTGATGGCCAAGTCATGTGCTATTCCCCTGAATGATGTAGACCATCAACTTGAACAGATTAAAGAACAAAAAGAGAAGTTACAAAAAGATTATGATGCCTCCATGGCTGTTTTTAATGATATTACGGAGAGGTTAGAGAAGATCAAAAATATTGAAATATTGCGTTGTCAAAAGAAAGGGGTTTAGATGGCTACTGTAACTTCATATGGAGCAGCTGAAGTTGTTACCGGTTCTTGTCATCTACTTGCCATAGAAAATGGTCCGAAGATCCTTGTAGATTGTGGAATGTTTCAAGGTGGTGAAGAGCAGCGTAATTTTGAACCCTTTGACTTTGAGCCTTCAGAGATAGACTTTCTCTTGGTGACACATGCCCACCTTGACCATGTTGGACGTATACCCAAGCTGGTTAAAGAGGGATTTACAGGTAAGGTCTATGCCACGGCTGCTACGATGGAACTTGCAGAAGTGATTATGCTTGACAGTGCCAAGATTATGATGGAAGATTATAATAGAGCTTATAAAAAAGCCCAGAGAAGGGGTAAAGAGGATAGGGTTCAGGCACCACTTTACGGTGAAGAAGATGTTGATGATGCACTCTCTCTGGTTTGGGTAAATACGCAGTATAATGAAGCTATTACAATACAAAAAGACATCACTGTTACCTATCATAATGCAGGCCATATACTAGGTTCAGCATTTATAGAGATCACGTACTATGAAAATGGTGTCCCTCATACCATTGTCTTTTCCGGTGATATTGGCAATGACAATGACATGGTCTTGCCCCATCTTGAAAAATGTACCAAGACAGACTATCTTTATGTTGAGTCCACCTATGGGGATCGAAACCATCAGACCATTGATGCGACGATCACCGAGTTTAAACGTATTGTTATAGAGACTTTACAAGAGTATGGCAATGTTTTGATCCCTTCTTTTGCTGTGGAACGTACCCAGGAGATACTTTGTATCCTCAAAGAGATGCATGAACATAAAGAACTACCCCCTGAATGCAAGATCTTTCTTGACAGTCCTATGGCCTCCAAGGCAACGGATGTATATCGAAAATATTCTGATGAATTGAGCTTGAAATGTCAGCATAATAAAGATAAAAGTGGCACCGTGTTTGATTTTGAAGACCTGATCTACACGCCTGATGTGGAAGGATCTAAAGCCATCAATGAGGTCGATCGTCGTGCTATTATTATTGCGGGTAGTGGTATGTGTACCGGTGGACGTATATTACACCATTTTAAGTATCGTTTGTGGAACCATAAAAATACTGTTATTTTTGTTGGATATCAGGCGGTAGGTACGCTGGGCCGTCATATAGTAGATGGGGCACGTTTTATCAAGGTCTTTCATGAAGACATCCTTATTAAGGCCAGTATCCATACGGTGAATGGTTTCTCTGCTCATGCGGATCAGGCGAGTATTGTCCGCTGGGTCTCGCAGATGGAAGATCTTAAAAAGGTCTATTTGATCCATGGAGAGAAAGATAAACAGGTAATCCTTCGCAGTGTCTTAAAAAACCAGGTTGGTCTCAAAGCCCATATTGTTGAACCTGAAGAGGTTATTTACTTATAAAGCCTTGAATAAAGGTCACTAAAAAAGGATTGAAATGGCCTACGTACAGTCATTTGGTGCGGCGAAAGTCGTCACCGGTTCTGCGCACCTTCTAAGTCTTGAAAATGGTACCAAGCTACTGATTGATTTTGGGATGTTTCAGGGAGAGCATGAAGAGAAGAACGCACAGTCTCTCGAGTTCGATCCCAAAGAAGTAGACTATCTGCTCTTTACCCATGCCCATCTTGATCATGTTGGCCGGGCACCCCTGCTTTTCAAACATGGTTTTCGCGGTCAGATTATTGCGACCAAAGCGACACTTGACCTCGCGCGTATCGTTATGCTAGACAGTGCCCACCTTATGGAAGAGAGTTATCATCTGCATTTCAAAAAAGCGCAGCGGCGTAATGAAGAGCATAAGGTAAAACAACCCCTCTATACACCGATGAATGTTGAATCCCTGCTAACACTTAAGAAAAAGTTTGTTCAATATGACAAGACGATCATATTAGACAAAAATATCAAAGTCACCTTTCGTAATGCAGGGCATATTCTGGGATCGGCATTTATAGAGATCGATTTCATGGAGGAGGGGGTTGAAAAACGTATTGTGTTCAGCGGTGATCTCGGCAATAAAAATGACTTTGTGCTACCTGCGCCTGAGCATGCAAAAAAAGCGGATGCCCTTTATATAGAATCGACTTATGGAGACCGCAATCATAGGGACATTCAAAGTTCTATTGATGAGTTTAAAAAGATCATTGTCGACACCTTGAACAACAATGCCAATGTAATGATCCCCTCATTTGCTATTGAGCGGACACAGGAGATCTTGTGTCTTTTAAAAACAATGTACCTTGAGGGGACATTACCTTCATGTAGGATCTTTCTAGACAGCCCTATGGCCATACGTGCAACCCGTGTCTATAACAAGCATGTTAATCTTTTAAGTAAGACCTGTCAGATGTTTGAAGCAGAAGATGGTACTATTTTTGATTTTGAACGCTTAGAGTTCACAACAACACCAAGAGCTTCAAAAAAGATCAACGAGGTCACGGAACGGGCCATCATTATCTCTGGAAGTGGTATGTGTAATGGGGGGCGTATTTTACATCATTTCAAACACCGTTTGTGGAACAAGCGAAACGCCGTTATCTTTGTTGGCTATCAAGCAAAAGGTACTTTAGGGCGTGAGGTCGTTGAGGGGGCAACCTCCATAGAACTCTATCATGAGAAGATCAGGGTCAATGCTGCGATCCATACTATTAATGGATTTTCAGCACACGCTGATCAAACTGAGTTACTGGAGTGGATGTCAGCTTTTGAAGATCTTAAAAAGGTCTACTTGATCCATGGAGAAGAGGACAAGCAGCGTGTTTTTCAGACTGCTATTAAAGAACACCTCGACAAAGAATCGCATATTGTTGAAGAGCAGGAGTATATCGAGCTCTAAAGGCGTCGATTGTCCTGAGGAGTGTTTAGTAACACAACTCTTTTTGGATGATCGGCAGCAGCTCTTTTTCGATAAGATCGTAGGTCTTGGCATACTCTTCGACTGCCTTGCCGCTTGGGTCTTCAAAACCGACATGAATGGTCTTGACTGCCTTGGGGAACATCGGACAGGTCTCTTTAGCCGCATCACAGACTGTGACGACCAGGTCAAAAGCGGTATCGAGAACAGTCTCTATGACTTTAGAGTGATACGCTTCTTTCCACTCCCCTTTGGACTCCAACAGTGCCTGAGCATGCGGGTTTACCTTGCCGCTGGCTTTGACCCCAGAACTCTGGGCATGAACACAATCTCCCATTTTTGCATTGATCATCGCCTCAGCCATGATAGAGCGACAACTGTTACCGGTACAAAGGACTAAGACCTCTTTTTTTTGACTCATAATTTACACGCTCCTGTTTGTGATGTTTTCTGTAATGGTGGCAAAGTGATGTCCAGATGACGGATCTCTTCGAGTGCTTCGCTTCTAAAGCGGTCCAGCGGTGAACGAATGGCATAATAGGCCCAGGTCCCCCGACGTTCCACACGCACAAATCCCGCCTCTTTCAAGATCTTGAGATGGCGTGAAAGACGCGACTGGATCATGTCGAGTGAAGTCTGCAGGTCACAGACACATGAATCTCCATACTCATCCAAAAAACGCAGTATCAAAATGCGTGTCTCGTCGTTGAGTGCCGAGACCGTTTTCAAAAAAACATCCATATTTAACCTCCATTTGTTTGAAGCATTGTAACGTAAAAAATACAATATATCAAGATATATTGATTTAATGATTTAATTTCGCTATAGTTCGTCATTCAAATGGAGTGTCCCTATGACAAGTGATCAAGAGTTCTATCTATTTTTCATCTTACAGATTGTAGCTGTAGTGGTCATATTTTATGCCTTCTACAAAGGACTGCTCTATTAAGGGCACCTCTAATAACCCTAGCCATCCTCAGCATTAGAGAGGAGTTCACAATCAAGGCGACCTTTTGAAGCCCTAGCCATAGCTAAGGCGAGAAAGGGTAACGCCGAGTGTGGGCTCCTCTCTAGTGCCCGAAGGGAGGGATAAAAAGAGCGATCTCGCACAAAACTTTTCATCGCCATAGCTACGGCTATGACTCAAAAAAGCTTTTGCACGATCTCATCTCTTTTTCTTTCCTCTGAGGATAGCTAGGGTTTTTAGAGGTGCCCTAAACCATAAAAGTTCTGAACAAGAACAGAAGGATAGTGATGATTCTAGCATTTAGCCTCTTTTTCGTGACCCTGGTCTTTGTCATCTGGCAGCCAAAAGGTCTACAGATCGGTACGACCGCCGTCATAGGTGCCATAGCGGCACTTCTTTTAGGTGTGGTCGATTTTGATGATGTTATCACCGTCACCGACATCGTCTGGGACGCGACACTTGCCTTCATCGGTATTATCATACTTTCTATGGTGCTTGATGAGATCGGCTTTTTTGAGTGGGCTGCCATCAAGATGGCCAAACTCAGCGGAGGAAGCGGCAACAAGATGTTTGTCTTCATCTTACTGCTTGGTGCTATCGTGGCCGCCTTTTTTGCCAACGACGGGGCCGCGCTCATCCTCACACCGATCCTGCTTGCCAAGATGAAGTACCTCAAGATGAAGCCTCTGCCTATCTTCGCCTTTTTGATGGCGGGCGGGTTCATCGGTGACAGTGCTTCCAACCCGCTGGTCATCTCCAACCTTACTAACATCGTTACTGCCGGTTATTTCGATATCGGTTTTGTGGAGTATGCCAAACATATGTTCCTGCCCAACCTCTTGAGTATCGTTGCCTCCATCGCTGTTCTATGGGTTTACTTTAGAAAAG
>WGDB01000114.1 GCA_015493495.1 Helicobacteraceae bacterium
AGTTTACGTCCAAGACGTAAAAGTGTATCACCATAGACCGCACCACGTGCATGACCGATATGAAGCGGTCCTGTCGGATTAGCAGAGACAAATTCCAAAAGGATCTTCTCATCTGTTTGTATCGTCCCAAAAGCATCTTCGTTGGCCAATGCCCATGAAGCGTACTCGTCCAAAAAAGATTCTGAAAGACGTAGGTTGATGTAACCCTTGACCGACTCTACGGCTGAGAACATCTCATTTTCACCAAATGAAGAGGCCAACTCTTCAGCAATGATCATAGGTGATTTACGAAGTTCTTTAGCGAGGGAAAATGCAACGGGGGTTGAGAAGTGACCGAAAGAGCGATCTTTTGGCTTCTCTAAAACAACATCACGTTCAAACTGCTCTCTAAGGAGCGCTGCGACACGTTGTTTCAATGTTAGGCTTGCTTGGTTTCTTTAGGTGCTTCAGTAGATGCACCCTCTTCAGAAGCTTCTACTTTTTTAGGCACTTCACTCTCTTCTGTAGAGGCAACTTCCGGTTCATCGTCTTTTACAGACTTTTTGAAGTTTTTAATACCTTCACCAAGACCTTTTGCGAGTTGTGGAATTTTTTTACCACCAAAAAGAAGCAGTACAACTGCAAGAATTAAAATAAGTTCGAACCCGCCTGGAATCTGTGGCATAAGGTCTCCTTGTTATAGAATAATTGGTGAGATTATAACTTTTAGATGCTGTAAGGGGGATAAAAAGAGGTTTTATTTATGGCCAAGAAGGCCAATAGGTAACAAGAGTAGTGGTTTTAAGCCGCTCTTATTTCAGAAAGCACTTGATCGATCTTACTAAGGACTTCGTTCACTTTTTCTGGAAAGGTAAAAAGTTCACGCTTTACAGTACTTGAAAGTTTTCCATCTTCTTCGATATCATTTAAAATACCCATCATATTACGCATATAATTTCTCTGATAGCTACATGTTTTACATGCTTGGATGTCATCACACATACCATCATTAAGACCGACATAGGCCTCTTCAACTGCGATCGATAGGTTCTCTATAAAGTCCGGCTTCTGCAGGTCTTGACCATAGCGCTCTGTGTTGACCATTTTAGAGATAGTCTTAAACTGCTGTTCTACTTTTTCAATTGTTTCAATCATTACTTTTCCTTATTGCATGGCACTTGAATGCAGTATAAGGAGAGAAAGATGAAAAAAAGCTAAAAGCTTACAATATTTAATTATTTCTTGTTTTTATGCGTCGTATATAAACAAATAGAAGAAGCACAATCAGTGCAAGAACCCCTAATGTGATCTGATGCAAGTAATTTCCAATGAGTTCTTGGTTGTCTCCAAGGATATAGCCTAAAAGGATCAAGACCATGCTCCAAGCCCCTGCACCAAGTGCGGTATAGAAGGTAAAGGGCATCAAGGACATCTTAGAGAGACCCGCAGGTATAGAGATGAGCTGACGGATACCGGGGATCAGTCGACCTGTAAAGGTCGATATAGGGCCATGGGCTTGGAAAAAGTTCTCCATTTTCTCCATAGCAGCATTAGAGATAAAGATGTACTTGCCATAGCGCATTAAAATCGCACGTCCTACAAAAAATGCTAAAAAATAATTAATATAGGCACCGACAAGTGAGCCAAATAGTGCCGCTAGAAAAACCAGACCCATGTTCATCTCACCCTGTTGTACCAAGTAGCCTGCAGGAATCAAAACGATCTCACTTGGAAAAGGGATAAAAGAGCTCTCTACTAACATCAAGAGAAAGATCCCCATGTATCCCATCTCTAAAATATTTTGTACCAACCACTGTACCAGATCAGCTAACATCCAAATCCTTCTCTATATCTTCTATGATGGCTCTAGCACCACCTTCATGGCTTAAGGCTAAAAGAGCTTCACTCTTGGAAGAAATATCTTGTTCTAAAATAGAGAGAAGGTTACCTGCGTAACCATCACCCTCTCTATAGACCCAAGCAAGATCTTTGTCTGCCAAGTACTTCGCGTTGTAAAACTGATGGTCTCCTGCAGCATACGGATACGGTACAAAAAGTGCAGGCAGACCGTTGGCTGTAAGTTCCCATAAGGTACTGGCCCCGGCACGACTCACTGCCAAGTCTGCCTCTTCGATCAGCTTGGGCATCTCTTTGGTAAAGGCATAGAGTTCTACCTCCGTTTTTTGACTTCTATAAGCTTCTTTTACCCGTTCAAAATCATTTTCACCACACTGATGGATTACTTTTATCCCCTTGGCGATACAGACACTTGCCGTCTCTATAGCCAGATTGTTAATAAAACGTGCCCCTTGAGAACCACCCAAAAAGAGGATCGTCTTGATCTCTTTACGAGGATGTGCCGTCTTGAAAAAGAGGTCTCTTACCGGATAATCTTTTACAGCAGAAGCGGCATCGTAAGAGCTGTAAAAAGTACGGGCATAAGGTTTCATCATGGTGTTGAGACGTCCCATTACCGCATTTTGCTCATGAATATAAAAAGGGATATGCTGGGTATATGCAGCAAACGTGGCAGCAGCAGCAGAGTAACCACCAACCGCAATCACCGCTTCGACCTGCTCCTCTTTTAAGATCTTACGACTTTTGATCACTGCGCGAAAGATCTTCCAAAGTGCCCAGACCTTGCCAAAACACCTGCGGTTGACCACACCAGAGGTCTCTAAAAAAAATCGTTTTTCAAACCTCTCTTCTTCTGCAAACCATGACCTGTCCTGTCCTGATGTCGAGCCTATATATATGGCTTCATGGCCTTTAGCTTTCAGCGCTTCCAAGAGTGCCGCGGCTATCGCCAAATGTCCACCTGTTCCACCACCTGTCAATGCTATTTTCATCTGCGCTCCTAGCTTAGTTTCACTTTGTTTGAGGCCATCAAGACCATACCTATCCCAATGGCCGCTGCGATCATGGCCGAACCACCATAACTTAAAAATGGTACCGAGATCCCTTTTATGGGAGTAATTCCACTGATACCGTACGCATTGATCAAAAAGGTAAAGGCCAGTACCAGACCGATACCGATACTAAAAAGGTAGCTCACCTCATCACGACTGCGGTTAGCCACCTTGAAAATACGTTGCAAGATGGCTAAAAACACAAAGGTCACTAACAATACACCCATAAATCCAAACTCCTCAGCAATCCCTGCCAAGACAAAGTCTGTATGAACTTCAGAAAGAAAACCTAACTTAAAAGTACCATTGGCCAGACCAGTACCAAAAATACCCCCGTTGTTGATCGCATTTAATGAGTGTGAGATCTGGTAAGGTTCACTGTAAGTCTCTACATGCAGTTTACTCATCAACCATGCAGGTAGAAAAGGTTCTAACTGGGTCTGCGCTAAAGACCACCAGGACTTGATCCTGAGAATACGATGTTCCGCTGTAAAGATAAAAACGAGAAAAGCAAGCATGGCCAGACCCATGATCGACATAAAGACCTTCCAACTGCTTCCGGCAAAAGAGAGCATAAAGAGCAGAGACATACTTAAGACAACCACCTGCCCCAGATCTTTTTGCATTACCGCGATCAGTGCCATAATAAACGCGGAGATCACCAAATAAGGCATGAGACGCATAAACTCTTTTTTAAGGCCCATACCTCCATGATGTCCTAATTTTCGGGAAAAACTCCATGCTAAAAAGTAGATGAACCCTACTTTAAAAAACTCTACCGGTGCCAAAGAAAAACCGGCCACCTTGATCCATCGTTTGGCACCACCAACTTCACTGACCAAAGACGAAGGCATCAACGGCATCGTTATCATCAACAGCAGACTCCCCAAAAAGAGAGTCAGTCCCAAACGTTTTAACCAGACAGTAGGGTCTAACTGAGAGAGTCCCCACATAATAAGGATAGAGAGCAGACCAAAAGCAGCCTGACGTATGGCAAAATGAAAGTCGCTGTAGCCAAAAAGCACCACGATATAGCTCGAAAGAGAGTAAGAGAAAATAATGCTGATACCTATAAGTATAGTGGTAAAGATAAAAAGTTGTCGATCAGCCATGGTAATTCCGTCTTAGATTAGTACCGACATTTTAGCGTTTTGGGTTTAAGGACACCTCTAAAAGCTCTAGTTATCCTCAGCAATAGAGAGAAATTCATAATCAAGGCGATATTTTGAAGACCTAGCCATAGCTAAGTCAAAAGAAGTGGGGTTGTGTTTTAAGGACACTGGTGGTTGGGCAACTCAAAACTGCGTATACCATCAAAAAAGAGGGCATTTCCTTTAAGTTCCACCACAATGATCCTGTCAAGACCATCATCGCCGTGAAGTATCAATGCCTCTTCTTCTACCTTCCAACTACCAAGTTTTTGCTCTTTGACACGAGACATTCCGCCCGCTACCGTTCTACTCTCAATCAAAAGATATCTTTTGTTACTGCAGAGCCAAAGTTCACGTTTGTCATCATACGCACCATCACGTTTCAGATAAGAGAGATGTACACCTTTAAGCCTTTTACGTAGGTCTTGTTGTGCTGTCTGTAGCTGCCTGGTCGGTGTAAAACTAAGCGCTTGAACCAGACTCATACTGGTCGCTTTAATACTGCTCTCATGTGTTCTATCATAGGTCACCCACACTAAGATCGTTCTCTCTTGAGGTCCGGAGACAACATAAGCCAAGTAAGCAGGGCGCTTGATGCCACCGTTAGAGGTAAATGCTCTTCGGTATATACGGGAGTTGAGTCTCACCACACGCTCTTGAGGAAAGACCTTTGTTCCATTAAGGGTATGAGACATGTTCAAATAGCGTAAGGCTTCATCTCTAGTCATACTTTTTGATCTCATAAGTATAACGTCTTGGCTCGTCTCCTGAAATAGCTTAAGTCCCTTACCTTTAGTCGCCAAGGCACTCCAATGTTTGGGAAGCCCCATACTGACACCAAGAGAGGAGACTGTAAGTTTTTTAGGCCCTGTATAGGTAGTGTCGAAAGTCAATTCCACACCTAGAAGCACCATATGAAGTAAAAAAAGTGTGAAAAAAAGTCGCATAGATTATCCTCATGATCGTAACAGTTGCGTAAAAAGCAAACTATAACATAAGGGCACTAAAGGAGTGCCCCAAACACTTAACACCGTTATAATGATATAAACGCTATATTTCTGCTTATATTTTCCCCACATAAACAGTCCAAACCAAAGACAGAGAGGCCCCCACCCAGATGATAGACCACGACAGCAAAGGTTCCAAAGTACTTCTACTCTTTTTGATCATTGTAGTTGCCTTTGGAATCTTTTTATATACAATGTTCTATACCGCTGTCAAACCGCGTCATCTCCCCTCTCTTTACACTTCCAACACCACCAATGCAGAACGTGGCAGTATCATCAGTGCGGACGGTTTTCACCTGGCCATCACCAAAAAAGTCTATAAGGCGATGATTAACACTAAAAACCTTGACCCTGATAAAAAAGAGCTATTTATCCAACTCTTTTCGATCTACAGTGATATTCCAGTCAAGAAGATCCGTAAAAAGCTTCGAAAACATGGGACGATTACACTGAGCTATGGTATCTCTGAACAACATGCCCAATATCTAAAGACCTTAGCCTATGAGTTACGTCGACTGCATGTCTTTACCCCTTACAAAACACGCAGTGGCCGTCTTATCTTACAAGGTCTCGATATTTTGGAGAGTGGTGAAGCACGTGTCTACCCCTATGGAGACCTGCTGACACCTGTTATAGGTTATCCCAAAAAGTATGAAGAGCATGGCTATACCCGCTCCAAGGGGAACAAAGGGATAGAGCGCCAATATAACGAAGACCTCACACCTATCAAAAATGGCAAGCAGCGTGCCCGACGTGATGTCAATGGTTATATGATTTTAAACAAAGAGAGCCATACCCAGTACCCTAAAAATGGTCTCAGTGTTAAACTCACCATTCCTGTTACTCTTCAGTCTCGTGTCGAACAGATGTGTGACAAGATGAAAAAGAAGATGGGTGCCCGTCAGATCATGGTGACGGTTATGGAAGCAGAGACCGGTAAAATGTTGGTATTGGCCACGTCGAACCGCTTTAAGCCTAAAGATATCCAACAAGACCAGATCAACTCACTGCAGGTCCACGCCGTCGAGTACAGTTTTGAACCCGGCTCTGTTCTTAAACCTATCACCTTTGCCCTCTTGATGCGCGCAAAAAAAGTCAACCCTTTCGAGGTTGTCAATGTGCATAACGGACGTTTTAAGATCGGGAAACGTTGGATTACGGACGAACATAAAGAGCACTATCTAAGTGCTGAAAATGTTATTGTCTACTCTTCCAACATCGGGATCGCTATCTTGGCACAACGGCTTAACTCATCAGAGTTTTACCAAGGTCTTATGGACTTTGGGTTTTCCGTTCCATCCGGCATCGACCTAACCAATGAAAAACGCGGCAGTATCCCAAGCAGACGACAACTTGGCACAGAGACCTATAAAGGAAGTGCTTCTTACGGTTATGCTATCAGTGCCAACCTCATGCAACTCCTCAAAGCCTACAATGTCTTTAACAACCACGGTCGCATACTCACACCAAGACTCACCCAAGAGCTTATTGAGCAAGATGGTCATATCATCGAATTGGAGGGCGATGAACCCACACAACTTATCAGCCCAGAGATCGCAGAACGTGTTAAACGCATACTGATCAAAACAGCGGTTGAGGGTACAGGACAAAAGGCCTTAGTCGATGGTATCACAGTCGGTGGAAAAACTGGTACCGCAATGATCTCCGAACATGGCCACTACCAACGAAAATATAACACTTCCTTCATAGGCTTCGCAGATGACGAAACCCACAACTACACTATAGGCGTCACCGTAGTCCGACCCAAGACAGCCTACAAGTTCGCCGCACAAAGTTCGGCTCCTGTCTTTAAAAAGACCGTAGAATTGATGATAGAAGAGGAGTTCTTAAAACCCTCACCCAAACTGCAGCATAAAAAGATCAAAAAACGTAAGCATCACTGATTACGAGTTACGAAATATGACGCTGTCATCTTAAGAGCAAGAGCCTTTGTCAACAGATTAAGAGCAAAAGATGACAGAGTTCATAAAAACAAGGATCATCCGTCGCAGGTACTTCGTACATCTGCTTTGGTTCCGACCCTAAAAAAGCCAAGCAGTTGGCTTTTTCTTAACGGGTCTCAGGTGCTCGTTGTGCTGAAGCGATCCCGATAGCGCACTGCTGTGCGTGGAGTGGTGAGCTGAAGCGCAAATCGCACCGCAGCTACAACTTTTTAATGGAATAGGCTATTTTTGTCGTAGTTATGTCTTGCGTGTAAAAGCGCTTCATCATGCTCTATAAAATACTTATAACTCGAATACGAAAGCGACTTATCCATCTTCTCATTCACGATCTTCCTGATCGCTGTCAAATTGACCCCAAGGTTCAATAACTCCATGATCTCTTCACGATATCCATCAAGTGCCCGTTCTTTGTTTTTATGTCCCTTGGGACGACCCAGTTTGATCCCCTTGGCCTTAACAGCAGCAAGTCCCTGCTTGGTTCGTACGGAGATAAAAGTACGTTCGGTCTCTGCAAAATAACCAAACACCTTTTCTATGGTCTCTAACAGAGGATTTTCCTCACTCATGTTGATCTCGTTTTGGTGGGCAAAAAGTATAGAGACTCCTGCTTTTTTAAGCGCCTCCAAAAGGTTCAGAACCTCCAAGATATTACGACCCATACGAGAGAGTTCCGCCACTATCAGGCTATCGCCTTTTTGGACTTTTGACAGGAGGAAATCGATACGCTTTTCATGGGCCATTTTTTTAGAATAAGTCTCTACCTCTATGAACCCATCTACTGAAACATCCAAAGTCTCAGCATATTTGTTAATAGCATTTTTTTGTTTGATCAGCTCATTCTTATCTTTATAAAGACGTAGGTAGCCATAAAACATCTCAACCCCTTTTTACTATAAAATCGTAGTAAACTTAATTTATTATACAATTTTTACTATTTTATTCAAACTATTATCTATTATTATTAGAAAATATGATGTTAAAAGAGGCAAAGGAGTTACACTAGATCCAGATGTTGTCCAAAAGGCGTGTGCTGCCGCTTATAGCTTCGACAAGAATGATGGTATTACCTATCTCTATCTTCTCTATAGGTTCAAAAGCACGGTTGACGATGGTGACATACTCGACCTCTAAAGGGACTAAGATCTCAAGCATCTTTTCTCTGATCTCGTCAACACTGCACTCTTGGCGCATCACCATCTGAGTCGCCACACGCAGTGACTTTATGATGTTCAAGGCTTCGACCCGTTCTTGTGTATTTAAGTAGGCGTTTCGTGAGCTCATCGCAAGACCATCTTTCTCACGTACGGTATCCATAGGTACGATCTCGACATCCATAAAAAGGTTGGCTGCCATGGTCTCTATGAGCATTAATTGTTGGGCATCTTTTTTGCCAAAATATGCACGTGTTGGACTGACGATGTTTAAGAGTTTATTGACCACAGTCAGTACACCGGAGAAGTGTCCCGGGCGTGAGGTGCCTTCCATAATATAACCACGGATGTTTGGTGCATTGAGACTCACTTCATCTGTACCATACATAGACTCCACTGTAGGATAAAAGAGATAGTCCACACCGCTGAGTTCACAAACTTTTTTGTCTGCTTCCTCTTTACGAGGATAGGCATCAAGGTCTTCTCCCTCTAAAAACTGTGTCGGATTGACAAAGATAGAGACAACAACAATATCATTGGCTTTTTTAGCAGCTTCGATCAGGGTTCTATGCCCAAGATGAAGTGCACCCATGGTAGGCACGAAACCGACACTTTTCGGCTCCTCTTTCAGCAATCTTTGAAGTTCTAATGGTGAATGTACAACCCTCATCTTTTAAGCCCTTATAGAATATAATCGCAATTATATCTAAGCTTATTTTAGAACACTGAATTAATAAAAATATTTATTCCTGCCTACGTAGGAATAACAACACATGCGAACTATACGGAGTTATTATGGATCACTACGAGTACACAGAACTTTTAAAGACTTTAAACATAAAGATGGACAACATCGCAGGTGTGGTTCAGCCTGATAAGATCAAAGCACAGCTCAAAGAGATCGAAGCTCTTGAAGCTTCTGATGGTTTTTGGAATGATGCGGCCAATGCTGCCAATGTTCAAAAAGAGAAGACGCAGCTTGAACGCAAACTCGAAAAGTTCAGTGTCGCTCAAAATGCTCTGGTAGATGCTCAAGATCTTTATGAGATGGGAAAAGAGGAAAATGATGAAGAGACTCTGGAGATGCTATTCTCCGAGGCTGAATCTTTGGACGAGCAGGTCAAGAGTATGGAAGTCGCTATGCTCCTCAGTGGTCCACAAGATGCCAACAATGCCATCGTCTCCATACACCCTGGTGCCGGAGGTACCGAGTCTCAAGACTGGGCGGCCATGCTGCTTCGTATGTACATGCGCTGGGCAGAACGCCATGAATTCAAGGTCGAAAAAATGGACTATCAGGCAGGTGATGAAGCGGGGATCAAAGATGCTACGATCATCATCCGTGGTGAAAATGCTTATGGGTATCTGAAAGTCGAGAACGGTATACACCGTCTTGTTCGGATCAGCCCATTTGACTCTAACGCCAAGCGCCACACCTCTTTTGCCTCGGTTATGGTCTCACCGGAGATCGAAGATGATATCGACATCATCATAGAGGACAAAGATATCCGTATCGACACCTATCGTGCTTCTGGTGCCGGCGGACAGCATATCAATAAAACAGAGTCTGCCATACGTATCACCCATATTGATACCAACATCGTTGTACAGTGTCAAAACGACCGCTCTCAGCACAAAAACAAAGCTGCTGCTATGAAGATGCTCAAGTCCCGCCTTTATGAGTATGAGATGGCTTTAAAGCAGGCTGAGATAGATGGCGTGGAGAAGAGTGAGATCGGTTGGGGGCATCAGATCCGCTCTTATGTGATGCAACCCTACCAGCAGGTCAAAGACACCCGTTCTAATGAAGCCTATTCACAAGTCACAGCCATACTTGATGGTGATATCGACAAGATGTTAGAAGGTGTTCTTATCGCACAAAGCCGCGGGAAGTAAAGCAGAACACATCTATGAATCATCTACTCAACGAGTGTACACTTTCTGAAAAGTGTTCCTATATTCCAGACCATGAGCAAACTACCCATTATAAGATCATACAAGAGTGTGACATAGAATATAACGCCCACCTTATAGAACGTGGTTGGCGACGGTTTGGAAACATGTACTTTCGTCCTATGTGTGAGGGGTGTTCTGCTTGTGAGAGTATCAAGATCGATGTCAATGGCTACGAGTTTTCCAAGTCGGAACGCAGGGTGATGAAGAAAAATTCCCATATCAAGACTGTACTTCGTAAACCCACTGCATCACATGCTCATATCGCACTTTTTGAGAAGTACCATAACCATATGCATGAACGGCGCGGATGGGACAGACAACCAATCAACATCAAAAATTATTATATGTCATTTGTCAATGGTTATAACGAGTACGGCTATGAAGTACTCTATTTTGATGAGGAGAAACTTATTGCTGTCGATCTTATAGACATCTTGCCAAATGGGATCTCAAGCATCTATTTTTACTATGATCCAGAGTACCAACATCTCTCACTGGGGAAGTACTCTATGTTGCGGCAGATAAGTTATGCCAAAAACAATCATCTTGAGTGGATATATATGGGCTATTATGTCAAAGAGTGTCAAAGCCTTGCTTACAAAGCAGACTACAAGCCATTTTTGACCTTGGAAGGCAGTCCAAATGAATCAGAGTTACCTGCCTGGTATAAAAAATCTCAAGATTAGGGTTCCTACTCGATACCAAGCTCTTTTTTCTGCTTACTTAATACCTTCTCTTTTTCACGTTTTTGCTCTTGTGCGACAGACTTCTCAAGTGCCATCTCTTTAGCCTCTATCTTGGCACGGATACGTTTAATACGTGCCGCATTCTCTCTCTTTTCCTTTTGAGCTTCTGTCAACGTGGAAGTGTTGGTATCTTTTTTAATACTTTTCAAATACTCTTGATACATCGCATCCAAACTAGAGAGGTTACTGTCTTCACCAAACTCACTGTAATAATCAATGAGTTCATTTTTATAGTTTTCAGGGTTAATAACACCGCATAGTACCATCTTGTTAATGGTTTCACTGTCTTCATCACTCATCGCCTCTTTAAAGCGTTTACGACTGTTTAATATAATAGCATCATGTTCTGCTGAGAGTTTGCGAAGTGCTTTTAAATAAACCTTACTGTCAACTGATTTGTCTTTGGCATCAACAGCAAAACCCATCTCTTTCGTCGACAATGCAAATGTTATATACGCGTCTATATCACCTTCATAATCTTTCATCGAAGGCATCTCTTTTAGTTTTTTAAAAGTCTCAATATCGTCATAAGTAACATCACCCAAGGCTGCAAATGATTTTGGATTTTGAGCAAAAAGAGTGAGTGTAAAAAGTATTAGTAGTATAAATTGTTTCATAAGAAGACCTAATCTGTAAATGTCCATCATTCTACACTCTAATTGCTGATAAACTTATATAAAATATAAATTTTGTGTTTAAATAGTGATATTTGTTAAAGGATATTTGAAGGTCTGTTCTTGGAGACCCAAGAACAGTGACGCAAATGCGTCAAAGAGTGTAAAGATTAACCGTTGCGCTTTTTCTGAATCTCTTCAGAAACTGCTCTTGGAACTTCAGCATAGTGATCGAAGTTCATAGCGTATGTTGCACGGCCCTGAGTTGCAGAACGAAGGTCAGTTGAATAACCGAACATCTCAGAAAGAGGAACGAATGCATTAACAATTTTGTTACCTGCACGGTCATCCATAGAGTTAACTTGACCACGACGTCTGTTAAGGTCACCGATAACATCACCCATGTTCTCTTCTGGAGTTTCTACTTCGACTTTCATCATTGGCTCTAGGATCGAAGGTTTTGCCTTACGACAAGCCTCTTTGAATCCCATTGATGCAGCAAGTTTAAAGGCCATCTCATTCGAGTCAACATCGTGGTATGAACCATCATAAAGTGTAACATCGATGTCTTCCATTGGGTATCCTGCAAGAACACCATTAGACATAGCCTCTTCACAACCCTTCTTAACAGCTGGAATAAATTCTTTTGGAACCGATCCACCTTTAATAGCATTTGTAAATACAAAACCTGTATCTTTTTCACCTGGCTTAACAGTAAGGTAAACATGACCGAACTGACCACGACCACCTGACTGCTTAGCGTATTTGTACTCTTGGTTGACTTCATCTTTAATAGACTCACGGTAAGAAACCTGTGGTGCACCAACTTCTGCCTCAACGCTAAATTCACGTCTCATACGGTCAACAAGGATCTCAAGGTGAAGCTCACCCATTCCAGAGATAATTGTCTGACCAGTCTCTTCGTCAGTATTAACACGGAAAGAAGGATCTTCAGCAGCTAGTTTACTTAAAGCGATACCCATTTTCTCTTGGTCAGCTTTAGTTTTTGGCTCAACTGCAACAGAGATAACTGGCTCTGGGAAGTCCATTCTTTCAAGAACGATTTTTTCTTCACCAGTACATAGTGTATCACCAGTAGTCGTTGATTTAAGACCAACAACTGCACCGATCTCACCAGCATAAATATCTTTAACTTCTTCACGTTTGATAGCATGCATCTTAACGATACGGCCGATACGCTCTTTTTTGTCTTTTGTAGAGTTGTGAACAAATGAACCAGCAGACAGTGAACCACGGTAAACACGGATAAACGTAAGAACTCCAACAAATGGATCTGTCATGATCTTAAACGCTAAGGCTGCAAAATCGCCATCATCAGTTGATGGAACAGCTACTTCTACTTCTTCGTCATCCATTAGCGTACCCATGATAGCTTCTGATTCAACTGGAGAAGGCAAGTATGCAACAACAGCGTCAAGTAGTGTCTGAATACCTTTGTTTTTAAACGCCGTACCACAAACCATTGGAACGATTGCCATACCTAAAGTTGCTGCTTTGATAGCTGAAGAAATCTCTTCTTCAGAAATCTCTTCACCTTCTAAAAACTTCTCAGCAAAGTCTTCGTTTCCGTCAACTTCAGAGATAGACTCAAGCATCTTCTCTCTATATTCGTCACACTTGTCTTGTAGATCTGCTGGAATATCTTCAACATGGTAGTTAGAACCCATAGCTGCATCTTTATCCCAAACAATAGCTTTCATCTTAACAAGATCTACAACACCATCAAACTGATCTTCTGCACCAATAGGCACTTGAATAGGGACAGGGTTACCGTTTAGTCTTTCGCGAATTTGAGATTCAACTTCAAAAAAGTCTGCACCCGTTCTGTCCATCTTGTTAACAAAAACAACAGATGGAACTTTATAACGGTTACGTTGACGCCATACTGTTTCTGATTGGGGCTGAACACCACCAACAGCACAGAAAACAGATACTGCACCATCAAGAACACGCATAGAACGCTCAACTTCAATAGTAAAGTCAACGTGGCCCGGTGTGTCAATAATGTTAATTTGTTTATGATCCCACTCACAAGTTGTTGCAGCAGAAGTAATGGTAATACCACGCTCTTGTTCTTGTTCCATCCAGTCCATAGTAGCTGCACCATCGTGAACCTCACCAATCTTGTGTTCTACACCTGTGTAGAAGAGGATACGCTCTGTTGCTGTAGTTTTACCAGCATCGATATGCGCAGCAATACCGATATTTCTTACATCATTAAGTTTGTGACTTCTTGCCATTATTGTTGTCCTATATATTTGTTTCGAAAATCGGAAATCGGAAATCGGAAAAAAGAGCATTTGCACTCTGCTTTCCGCTTTCCGTTTCTCGTTTTCCGATGGTGTAATTTAGCCAAGCTAGATTACGAAGATGTTTCCATCACACTATTTTTTAAAGTGCATTTTCTGCACTTGAGTCTTACCTTAAGTAAAACTCAGTGTTAACAAAAAGAGTAACACTATTTTTGTTAACGGTCCAATATTACCAGCGGTAGTGAGCAAACGCTTTGTTTGCTTCAGCCATACGGTAAGTATCTTCTTTCTTCTTGAATGCTGAACCTTTGTCAGTTGCAGCTTCCATAAGTTCATTAGCCAAACGCTCAGCCATTGTACGCTCGTTACGCTTACGCGCTGCGTCAATGATCCAACGTAGTGCCAATGAAAGTTGACGTACAGGACGAACTTCTACTGGAACTTGGTATGTTGCCCCACCTACACGACGTGATTTTACTTCAATCACTGGCTTGATGTTGTCAATCGCTGCATTGAACACTTCAACACCTGGAGTTTCACCACGTGAAGAGATGATATCAAGTGCAGAGTACATAATCTTTTCAGCGGTACTTTTTTTACCATCAAGCATTACTTTGTTGATGAATTTTGTAACGATTTTACTTCCGTAGATCGGATCGGGCATGATCTCACGTACGGGTGCTTTTCTTCTTCTCATAAGAGTTCCTTCAATTTTAAAAATTTACTCAAAGCTTGCGCTCTGTATTGTCTCCTACAAAAATACTCTTCATCACTCACCTGAGTCTATGAAGTTATTGCGTAGTAAACGGACTTTTGGTTACTTAGGCTTCTTAGTACCGTACTTAGAACGTGCTACAGTACGTCCAGAGACACCAGCAGTATCAAGTGCACCACGAACGATGTGATACTTAACACCCGGAAGGTCTTTTACACGACCACCACGTACAAGAACGATAGAGTGCTCTTGAAGGTTGTGACCTTCACCACCGATATACGAAATAACTTCGAATCCAGAAGTAAGACGGACTTTGGCTACTTTACGTAGAGCCGAGTTTGGTTTTTTTGGTGTAGTTGTGTAAACACGAGTACATACACCACGACGCTGAGGACAAGATACAAGTGCAGCAGATTTAGACTTCTTTACCTGACGCTTGCGCTCTTTACGAATCAATTGGTTGATTGTAGGCATACAATTCCTTTATAAAATAAGTTCCAGTAGATTACCCACTAGGGAGCAATAAACGCGGGATTATACCTAAATTAGAATAAATGATAACTTTACTCTATACCTTAGCGCTGAAAAAAGTAAACTGATGTGAAGGATATTTTAAAAAGAGAGGCTTAATATATCATAAAACGTGATTTTGCACCATGACTATCGCAATATATACAGTTTATCAGAGTAAAAGAACACTACTTTGCCAAAATAGAAAAAGCACAAAGCTTTTCGCTATATAGGCGAAAAAACTAAAATATTTATTTGGCCAGAACCATCTCTCCAAAGTGATTATAGATGCTGTGTCCCTCTTCAAGCCACTCATCCAGTCCACCTTTAAGATACTTGACATTGCTGTACCCTAACTGCTCTTTCATCGTTACAGCAGCAAGTGCCGCACTTTTACCCGCACGACAATAGACAACAATCAATGCTTTTTTATTAGGGATTGCGGCACCTACGTCAAATTCTAAAACACCACGTGCAATTTTCACATCTTCCTCAACGTCAAAAGTTCCCTCTTCTCTCATGTGCTCTTCACGAACGTCAAGACCAATAAACTCATCACCATCATCGATCATCTTCTGCAGCTCTTTAGAGCTGATCGATATCGCTTTTTTCTCTGCTGACTTTACTAAGGCCTCACTGATCGCATCTCCTGCCATAAGTGGTGCACTTAAACCCAGGCCTAATATCATACCTGCTACTAATGTTCCAAATCTCATTTTCTTCCTTTTTTTCACTGTTTCGAATTATAATTTGTTATAGTTTAAGTTTTAAAGAGTTTCTGGTAAAAAATCATGATGTAAGTAAAGCTGTGTAGATTTGACAACAATTGAAGGTGTTTGGAGCTAAGAAGTTAAGAGGCCTCTTCATGAGGCCTCTTAATGAGTAGTGCTTATAAAAGCACTATAAAACAAACAAGCAAACGCTTACGCTTCGTCATCATTAAAGACGATTGTCTGGTCTTTATAGATACCTGTTCCAACTGGAATGGTACGACCGATAATAACGTTCTCTTTAAGATCTGTAAGATCATCGATCTTCGCAGATACTGCCGCTTCTGTCAATACTTTAGTAGTATCTTGGAAAGAGGCTGCAGAAATAATCGAGTCCGCACTGACTGAGGCACGTGTAATACCTACAAGGAAAGGCTCAGCAATCGCTGGTTCACCACCAAGACGTAAGATCTTGGCATTTTCCTCTTGGAACTTCTTGTGTGAAATAAGGTCATCACGGATAAACTTCGTGTCACCCGATGCAACGATCTTAATCTGACGTAACATCTGAGTAAAGATAATCTCAATATGCTTGTCAGCGATACTAACACCCTGTGAACGGTACACCGACTGAACTTCAGTTACAAGGTAGTTAAAGAGTGCCTTAGTTCCCATAATACGTAGGATCTCGTGTGAAGACATCTGACCTGTAGTCAATTGCTCACCCGCGTGAACAAAGTCACCAACGTTTACAAGCGCTTCCAGGTTTTTGTCTACAAAGTACTCTTTGACAATACCATTTTCTGAAGCAATAATAATACGTTGCTTACCACGTAGTGGCTTACCAAAACTAACCACACCATCAACTTCAGCGATCAATGCGATCGCCTTAGGACGACGTGCTTCGAAAAGTTCAGATACTCGTGGAAGACCCCCAGTAATATCAGAAGATTTCTGAAGTGCTTTAGGTGTCTTTGCCAAGATATCTGCAACCATTACATCAGCACCATCTTGTACATAAATAGCTGTCTTAGACGTTACTGCATAACGAATGATCTCGCCTTCTGATGTTGCAAGAACAATCGTCGGCTTGAACTCAACGGGGTAATGGTCATTAACCATCAAACGTGTCTGACCCGTTAATTCGTCAAACTGCTCAGAAACTGTTGTTCCCGGGACGATGTCCTCAAAACTAACGGTACCTTTAGACTCAGAGATGATCGGATTAGAGTATGGATCCCACTCAGCGATCACTACAGACTCGTCAGACTCTGGGTGTGCAAGAAGAGCATCCCCTTCAACCGCTGCATTATCATCAACATCAACAATAGAACCACGCGCTATATAGTGACGGATCGCCTCACGGTCATCAGCATCAACAATAACAGCAAAAAGTCCCTTCTCTTGTACGGTATAACCCGACTTAACACTCTCATAACGCTCAAGATAATCACCTTTAAGCAAGAAGAACTTCACAGTTCCTGCTTCTTTAGCTTTAATCTTCTGCGTAATCGGTGCACCATCTTCAACTGTGATCTCAGAAGCATAAGGGATACGGTTAGGAACATTCCAGCCATCTTTGATCTTTTCAACGATAGACTCTTCTGCTTCAACCTTTGTACCACTTACGTAAGGAAGATAAAGTTTACCCTCTACCTTACCACTAACACCAGCGATCTCTCCTGGTTTAGCAACCTCATACTTACGAAGTGTATAACGTACAACATTTTTAGCATCTTTAGTATCCGTGATCATCACCAAAATCTCGTCATGAACTGTCTGGATCTCTAATGTACCACTAAATGGTGCTTTGATCTTAGGCTCAACAAGGAGTACTGCCGCATTACGACGGTTAGCTACAATGTCTTTACCCTCTTTAGACTTATATGTTTTCATGTTGTAGTAACGGATGAAACCTTCACGGTCTGCGATAACTTGACGCTCTTGTTGTGTACTAGACGCTGTACCACCAACGTGGAAAGTACGTAGTGTCAACTGAGTACCTGGCTCACCAATAGACTGTGCGGCAACAATACCAACTGCCTCACCTTTACGAACCATATGACCGGTACCAAGGTTAAGACCATAACAGAGTGCACAGATACCGCCCTCAGACTTACATGTCGTTGGTGTACGGATGTGCGCAGACTTGATACCTGCTTCAGCTATTTTTGCTGCAGAGATCTCATCGATCAACGTACCTTCAGGATAAAGGATCTCATTTGTAATAGGATCAATTGCATCTTCAGCAAGTACACGACCTTGAACACGATCTTCAAGTGGCTCGATCATAACATTACCATCAGTAATATCTGTGATCTCAATACCTTCGTGTGTTCCACAGTCATGCTCAACGACTTTAACGTTTTGAGCAACATCGACTAGCTTACGGGTAAGGTAACCCGCATTCGCTGTTTTAAGTGCTGTATCCGCAAGACCTTTACGTGCACCGTGAGTAGAAATAAAGTACTCAAGAACGTTTAGACCCTCTTTAAAGTTTGAGATAATCGGTGTCTCAATAATATCACCATTTGGCTTTGCCATAAGACCACGCATACCTGCAAGCTGACGGATCTGTGCAGCAGAACCACGCGCACCAGAGTCAGCCATCATGTGGATAGAGTTGAAACCGTCTTTATCGTTCTCGACCAAGTCCATCATCTGACCCGCAACCGTGTTGTTCGTGTCAGACCAAACGTCAATAATCTTGTTATAACGTTCCTGCTCTGTCAATAGACCACCCTCAAACTGCTTTTGGATGTCGATAACTTTTTTCTTAGAGTTAACAATCAGCTCTTTTTTCTCATCTGGGATGATAATATCTGCAATAGAGATCGAAACACCCGCTTCAGTTGCTTGCTTGAAACCAAGATCTTTAAGACGGTCAAGGAAACCAGCAGTTACCGCGATACCACCATGTTTTTGAACATAGTCAGCAATAGCATTGATCTTCTTCTTTTTCATCGTTTGGTTCCATAGTTCAACAGGAACAAAGTCTGGAAGGATCTCTTTGATCAACATACGTCCAGCAGTTGTATGGATCATGATACCATCGACTTTAGTACGCACTTTTGCATGAATATCTAGTGAACCTGTCTCCAACGCAATCTTCACTTCATCAACAGAAGAGAAAAGTTTGTTAGAACCAAGAACACCATTTTTCTCCAAAGAGATGTAGTAAAGGCCAAGGACCATATCCTGTGAAGGTGTCGCGATCGCTTTACCTGATGCAGGAAGCAAGATGTTCATAGATGCAAGCATCAATACTTTTGCTTCAGCTATCGCCTCTGCAGAAAGTGGAATGTGTACCGCCATCTGGTCACCATCGAAGTCAGCATTAAATGCCGCACAGACAAGAGGGTGAAGCTGGATTGCTTTACCATCGATCAACTTAGGGTGAAACGCCTGAATCGAAAGCTTGTGAAGTGTTGGTGCACGGTTAAGCATAATAGGATAACCATCAACGATCTCATTAAGACACTCCCAAACTTCGTTTGTCTGCGCTTCGATCATCTTCTTAGCTGCTTTAACAGTAGTTGCGTAACCCTTGTCCTCTAACTTAGCAATAAGGTGTGGCTTGAAAAGTTCAATAGCCATCTTTTTAGGAAGACCACATTGGTCCATTTTAAGTGATGGTCCAACAACAATAACAGAACGTCCAGAGAAGTCAACACGCTTACCAAGAAGGTTTTGACGGAAACGACCCTGCTTACCTTTGATCACTTCTGAAAGTGACTTGAGTGGGCGCTTGTTAGCACCTTTAACTGCGTTTGCACGACGACCATTGTCAAACAACGCATCTACAGACTCTTGTAGCATACGCTTTTCGTTACGTACAATGATCTCTGGAGCTTCTAGCTCAATAAGACGTTTAAGACGTTGGTTACGGTTGATAACACGACGGTAAAGATCGTTAACATCAGAGACCGCGAACTTACCACCATCAAGGCTGACAAGTGGACGAAGGTCTGGTGGAAGTACTGGAAGTGCTGTAAGCATCATCCATGCCGGATTGTTACCAGAGTTAAGAAATGACTCGATGACTTTAAGACGCTTAACAAGTGTCTTAGTCTTAGCAACAGACTTTGTGTTCTCCATATCTTCTTTAAGTTGTGAAAAGATCTCAACCAAATCGATATCGTCAAGCATATCACGAATAGCTTCACCACCCATCATCGCATTGAAACCTGTCTCAGAGTAACGAGACATCAAGACACGGTACTGCTCTTCGTTAAGTACATCATACTTAAGTACTGGAGTCGCTTCTTCACCATCGTAAAATGCTTCACCCGCATTTTTAACAATATATGCTTCATAATAAAGTACACGCTCAAGGTCTTTCATCTTAACACCTAAAAGTGTACCGATACGTGAAGGTAGTGAACTTACATACCAAATGTGTGCCACAGGTGTTACCAGGTCAATGTGACCCATACGTGTACGGCGAACTTTGGTTGTTGTTACTTCAACACCACACTTCTCACATACAACACCCTTGTAACGCATCTTTTTGTATTTACCACAAAGACACTCGTAATCTCTCACAGGTCCAAAGATCTTCGCACAGAAAAGTCCGTCACGCTCTGGTTTGAGTGTACGGTAATTAATCGTCTCAGGCTTTTTAACTTCACCATGACTCCAAGAGAGAACTTTCTCTGGACTTGCCAAACGGAACTGAAGTTGTTTAATGTCTTTTGGACGGTTCTCTTCTGTAATTGCTATAGGTACTAATTTACTCATCGTCTTCCACCTCGTCGAAAATCTCTACGTCAAGCGCTAGGGCCTGAAGTTCTTTTGTCAATACAAATAGTGTTTCCGGGATTCCAGATGCTGGAACCGCCTCACCTTTTGTCAATGCCTTGTACGCGTTCACACGCCCTTCAACATCATCTGACTTAATTGTTAACATCTCTTTTAGTACCGCTGAAGCACCATAAGCCTCTAGAGCCCAGACCTCCATCTCACCAAATCTCTGACCACCAAATAGTGCTTTACCACCAACTGGCTGCTGTGTGACAAGAGAGTAAGGCCCAGTTGAACGAGCGTGAACTTTTTCATCAACCAAGTGGTGGAGTTTTAAGATATACATGTAACCTACATTAACACGCTCTTTGATCTGATCACCAGTTTTACCATCATAAAGAACAGTCTTACCATCATCATCAAGTTTTGCTAGCTCAAACAGTTTTGCAAACTCGTCTGTGTCAACACCTTCGAAGATCGGTGTCGCAAACTTGACACCTTTAGCCCAGTCGCGTGCAAATGTCAGGAGTTCATCATCATTCATCTTGCCAATCACTTCACCCGCATTCATGAAACGTGCTACATCTGCGATCTCAACAAGCTTTGTACGAAGTTGTGCGATGAAATCAGCTTGTTTCTCTTCAAAGATTTCCTGGATCTGGTGACCGAGTTCACGACCTGCCATACCGAGGTGCATCTCAAGAATCTGCCCAATATTCATACGAGAAGGTACACCTAGTGGGTTAAGACATACGTCAACTGGGCGACCATCAGCCATGTAAGGCATGTCGACTTCTGGAACGATAATAGAGACAATACCCTTATTACCGTGACGTCCAGCCATCTTGTCACCAACTTTTAGTTTACGCTTAGTAGCAATATAAACCTTAACAAATTTCGTTACACCATTTGGAAGAATGTCATCTTTTTCAAGAATCGTAAGCTTCTCTTCATGCTCGTCACGGAACTTTTTCTTCTGCTTTTGGAAGTGGTTCTTAGTTGAGTTATACTTTGCTTGAACTTCATCAGAGAATGACTTCACTACAGAATTCATCGCGAAACGGTTCACATTGGCAAGTACATCAGCAGTGATCTTGTCACCTACTTTATACTCTACTTCGTTAACAGTAACATCAGATACAAGTTCTGCTTGTGTCAAGATAGACTCAATACGGATCATCTCCTCTTTGTCGATCATAAGAAGACGGTCATAGTGCTCACGCTCTAACTCATCACGCTCTTGTTTTTCAAGTTCAAGGGCACGAGGGTCTTTGTCATAACCTTTTTTCGTAAAGATCTTAATGTCTACAACAACACCTTCCATAGATGGTGGACAGTACAGTGACTTGTTGACAACATGTCCTGCTTTTTCACCAAAGATCGCACGTAAAAGACGCTCTTCCGGAGTAGGCTTCACTTCACCTTTAGGGCTTACTTTACCAACAAGGATCATACCACCGCTTATAGTTGTACCAAGTTTAACAATACCAGACTCATCAAGGTGTGCAAGTTCATCATCACGTACATTAGGAATGTCACGTGTGATCTCTTCGATACCATGTTTAAGTTCACGAGCCTCACACTCTTTTTCGTATACGTGAACTGAAGTATACATGTCCTCACGGATCATGCGCTCACTCATAACGATCGCATCCTCATAGTTGTAACCGTTCCATGGCATAAATGCGACCATTGCATTAATACCAAGTGCAAGTTCACCACGATCCATATTAGGACCATCAGCGATGATCTGACCTTCACGCACTTCTTGACCTACTTTAACAGAAGCTTTTTGGCTAAATGTTGTATTTTGGTTGGTACGAAGGTTCTTCTCCAATGGATAGTAATCGATAAATGTACCGCTCTCATCTTCGCCAAGTACAAAGATATGCTTCGCATCCACTTTTTCAACGCGACCAGCACGCTTAGCCTTAATACATTCCCAAGCATCACGTGCAACAAGTTTTTCAATACCTGTTCCAACCATTGGTGCTTCTGGCTTAAGAAGAGGCACTGCTTGACGTTGCATGTTTGAACCCATAAGCGCACGGTTAGCATCATCATGTTCAAGGAAAGGAATCAGTGATGCAGCAACACCAACGACCATCTGAGAAGAGAGGTCCATGTACTCACAATCTATTGCTTTACCCAGCTTGATCTCACCATCTTGACGTACTTCGATAAGTTCTTCTACAAAGTCACCATTATCATCTAACAAGTTAGAAGCCGCGGCGATCATCTTGCCCTCTTCTTGAGTCGCTGTCAAATAAACAACATTTTCAGGTCCAGCTAATGGCTTACCATCTTTAACAAGAACGTATGGTGCCTCGATAAAGCCAAGCTCATTTACTTTAGCATATGCAGCCAAAGTATTGATCAGACCAATGTTCTGACCCTCCGGCGTCTCAATAGGACAGATACGACCGTAGTGTGTCGGGTGAACGTCACGTACTTCAAAGCCCGCACGCTCTTTAACAAGACCACCCTCACCTAATGCAGAGAGACGACGCTTGTGCGTGACTTCTGAAAGTGGGTTTGTCTGGTCCATAAACTGTGAAAGTTGTCCACCGGAGAAAAACTCCATGATCGTCGATGTGATCATTTTAGAGTTGATAAGGTCATGAGGCATAAGCTCAGACATTGGTCCACTCATTGTAGAAAGTTTATCTTTGATCGCTTTTTGCATCTTGATCAAACCATTGTGTAACTCGTTACCCAATAGCTCACCGATCGAACGAATACGACGGTTACCAAGGTGGTCACGGTCATCAATGTGTCCTTGACCATTTTTAACTTTAATCACATACTTAACGGTATGGATAATGTCTTCATTGGTCAATACAGTGATGTATTCAGGAATATTCATACCCAACTTGTGGTTCATCTTCATACGACCGACTTTAGTCAAGTCATAACGTTCAGGATCAAAGAAAAGCTGGTTAACAAAAGCTTTTGCAGCCTCTTTTGTTACTGGCTCGCCAGGACGCATTACTTTGTAGATACGGATTGCAGAAAGATCATTTTCGTCTTCGATCTCTTCAGTCTGCTTCAAAAGCTTCAATGAATCAGCATCTGCATTGAATGCATTAATGATCGAAGCATCCACACCCTCTGCCAAGTCATTGGCGATCACAAACTCAGTCACACCAGACTCAGCCATCTTCTTCAACTTTGTCTCATCGATAGCAGTCATCGTGTCAAAAAGGATCTCACCTGTCTCCGGGTCGATAATAGGCTCTGCCAAGTAACGTTCTATCAAAGTCTCAAGTGGGTACTGAACTGCTTTTACACCGTCATCAAGGAATTTTTGTCCCTTTTTAGCAGTCAAACGCTTACTCGCACCAAGAAGTACTTCACCAGACTCAGATACAAGATCATAATCAAGACGTCCGGCAAACTCTTCTGGTTTGAAGTCCATTGTGAACTGGTTGTCAGCAATATTGATCTTCTGTAGTGGGTAGAACATCTTTAGAATGTCTTGCTTAGAGTAACCCATAGCACGGAACATGATCGTGACAGGCACTTTACGGCGCTTGTTGATTCTCATGTACAAAATATCTTTAGGATCATACTCGAAGTACAACCAAGAACCACGGTCAGGAATGATCTGACCGGTATAGATCAGTTTGTTACCCGCAGTAGTTGACTCTTCTTCTTTAAAGATAACACCTGGTGAACGGTGAAGTTGATTAACAACAACACGCTCAACACCGTTAACAACAAAAGAGGTACGATCTGTCATCAAAGGAATGTCACGAACAAAGATAGACTGCTCTTTCATGTCCTGAACACCAAGTTTTTCTTTAGTGTTGTCATCACGGTCCCATAGAACCAAACGTGTCTTCATTTTTAATGATACCGCGTAAGTTAGACCACGTTCCATACACTCACGTACCGTATACTTAGGTGCAGCAACAGTGCTACCCAGGTATTCGATAGTCAGGCGATTTTGTGCATCATGAATCGGGAATGCAGAAGAAAATACTTTTTCAATACCGCTTGCATCACGGTTCTTTTTATTGATCATCAAAAAGTTATCATAAGAACTTTGCTGAAGTTGTAACAGGTTCGGGATTTCAATCTGTTGTGGAGTTTTAGCGAAATCAACGCGTAAACGGTTTCCAGAATGTAAGCTATTTAACATAGGCTTCCTCTAAGGTAAATTTGTAGTAATAAAACACGTTTTATACAACCTGACGAAACGGCGTTCGGGGATGGGTCGTAAATACAATCGTCTGAAGACGGATATGCAGTAGAAATTGCAAAATGCAATATTTTAACTGACATTGCAGTTTCTGCTGCATAATAATCATAATAAAAAAAGTGTTTAATTAACGGGAATAATCCAAGCGTCCAAGGATATAACAGCCACAAGTAATAAATGTCTGTGGTCTCTAACGCACAAAAGCCACATAGAGAAGTGTCAAACACTCACTCTAAGCGGCTTTAAAATGTGCAAAGCAAGGAGAGTTCCCTGCTTGAAAGTAAAACTTACTTAATCTCGACAGTTGCACCAGCAGCTTCAAGATCAGCTTTTGCAGCTTCAGCAGTCTCTTTATCAACGCCTTCTTTAACAGTTGACGGAAGTTCTTCAGCAGCAGATTTTGCTTCTTTAAGACCAAGGCCTGTAAGTGCACGGATTGCTTTAATAACAGCAATTTTCTTAGCACCGGCGTCAGTTACAACAACATCAAACTCAGTTTTCTCTTCAGCAGCTTCACCAGCTACAGCGCCACCAGCTACAGCAACAGGTTGAGCAGATACGCCAAATTTTTCTTCGAATTCTTTAACAAGCTCAGAAAGCTCAAGAACAGATAGTGTAGAGATGAATTCTAATACGTCTTCTTTAGTTACAGCCATAATAGGTTCCTTTATATTTTTAATTTAATTTTTGTAGATGCTATTTTTCACATCTCTCAGTTAAAGTCTGGAAGACTTTAATTTTGTCGTTAAGCGACTAACCTTTGAAGGGTGGGCTTACGCCTCTTCTTCTTTTTTCTTTCTAAGCGCATCGAGGCCAATTGTGAAGTTCGCAACTGGAGCCATCCATGTAGCAGCAAGCATTCCAAGAAGTTCTTCGCGTCCCGGAAGTTTTGCAAACGCTTCGATTTTTGCAAGATCAGCAGCTTCGCCATCAAGATAACCCGCTTTGATTACGAATTTACCTTCATTAGCTTTGTCACTTGCGAAGTCGTCAGCAACTTTAGCAGCAGCAACAACATCTTCAGACCAAACAAAAATGTTTGTATTTTTAAGCTCAAGACCGCTCATCTTTGCATTGCCAAGAGCAACAGTTGCAAGGCTATTTTTAATAACCTGAACTTTAACATCTTTAGCACGTGCAGATTTACGTAGTGTCTCTAGTTGAGAAACAGTTAACCCTTTGTAATCACAAACGATAACTGCTGCTTTTCCTTCAAATGATTCGCTAAGTTCAGCGATCAGTTCAGCTTTTCTAGATTTAAGCATAGTAGTTCTCCTTTCCAGACTTTAACTTCAAGAGGGGCGGGTATGCCGATTAAGCTAACTGCAGACTCTGCAGAAACCCCCAACTATCATTAGTCCAAGTAATCCAGAATTCGTGAAGAGCACAAAGCCCTCCAAATCGAAATCTTTATCTAAATATCCACTGATCTCTAGGTAAAAACATCACTATATTTTGAATTTGGAACGCAATTATATCTAAATACTTTTTTAATTACAAGTGGTTTGTCATAATTAATGTCTAAAGATCTCAGTAAAGCTACAATAATCCCACACTGGCACCTATAGAGGCTAAAATGTAAGTTGGATAGTATCATGCACAGAGTAAGTACGGTTAAAGTTATTAAGATATCTGTTATTAAAAGATAGAAGAGAAAAGTAAAAGAGGTCAAGCGCCAAAAGGCGCTTGGAAAAGAGGTTAAATTATTTGATATCTGCTAATTCAGAAAGGTCAAACTTAACTGCTGGACTCATAGTTAATGAAAGTGCAGCATTCTTGATGTAACGACCTTTAGCAGAAGCTGGCTTTTGCTTGTTAATCGCTGCAACAAATGCAGTGATGTTCTCTTCGATCTTTGCAGCATCGAAGCTTGCTTTACCAATACCAGCATGAATGTTACCTTTTTTGTCAACACGGAAAGCAACTTGGCCTCCCTTAACATTGTTAACAGCAGTAGTAACATCTGGTGTAACAGTACCAGTCTTAGGGTTAGGCATCATACCTTTTGGCCCTAGAATACGACCAACTTTACCAACAAGACCCATACAGTCAGGTGCAGCAACAACGATATCAAAATCAATGTTACCTGCTTGGATCTGCTCTACTAGATCGTCAGTACCAACGATGTCAGCACCAGCAGCTTTAGCTTCGTCTGCTTTCGCACCCTTAGCAAATACTGCAACACGAACAGTTTTACCTGTACCGTTTGGAAGAACGATCGCACCACGAACCATTTGGTCAGCGTGACGAGGATCTACGTTTAGGTTCATCGCGATTTCAACAGTTTCGTCGAATTTTGCAGATGTAAGGTCTTTCATTAATGCAGCTGATTCAGCTACTGTATATTTTTTAGTTACGTCAATTTTTTCAGACAGTTGTTTATAGCGTTTACTTGCCATTTTGATCTCCATATATAAATCTGCCACAAAGTTTTATATCACTGTGGTCGGTGATCTTGTGAGTGTAGTTTTAGTCTACGATCTCGATACCCATTGAACGAGCAGAACCCGCCAATGTGTTAGCAGCTTGGTCTACATCGTCAGTGTTAAGATCCGCGATCTTAGCATTAACAACTTCCATAAGCTGAGCTTTAGTAATCTTACCAACTTTGTTTAAAAGTGGGTTGTCAGTACCTTTTTTAAGACCTGCAGCCTTCATAAGAAGTGCAGATGCCGGTGGCTGCTTCGTGATAAAAGTAAAACTTCTATCAGAGTAAACAGTGATAACAACAGGAACTTTAAAGCCCATCTTGTCTTTTGTCTTCTCGTTGAATGCTTTACAGAATTCCATGATGTTAACACCACGTTGTCCTAGAGCTGGTCCAACTGGTGGAGCCGGGTTTGCTTTACCAGCTTCGATTTGAAGCTTGATATAATCCATAACTTTTTTTGCCATAGTTTGTCCTTTATATGATTTAACGCAATTCAAATATAATTCAAATCACTTCGCTAACGCTAAGTTCTCTTCAGCAGAGAGCTCACGCAACAAGTTGTTGCTCTACGCTGGCCTTAGACCTCTATGAGAGCTAAAGTCAGCGTAGTATAACGCAGTGCGTTATATTATTTTTTCTACTTGTGAATATGATATATCCACTGGTGTTGCACGACCGAAGATCGAAACATTAAGTTTTAACGTTCCATGTTCAACATCATACTCGTCTACAGTACCTGTAAAGTTTGCAAATGGACCATCGATAATACGTACCATCTCACCATTTTCAAAATAGACTTTTGGTTTTGGTGCAGGACGATTGTTAACACGGTCTAAGATCGTATTAATATCAGTGTCACTGAGTGGTGTAGGAACATTTGCCTCACCAATAAATCCAGAGACCTTTGGAACAGTCTGTATCATTGTCTGGATCTCAGTGTCAAGATCAACATTGATAAAAACATACCCTGAGTACAGTGAACGTTCAGAGATTTTTTTCTTACCGTTTTTCATCTCTACAACATCTTCTGTAGGAACGATAACTTCTGCGATCTTATCTTGTAGTTTGTTCTCTTCGATCAGGTAAAGAATTGCTTCTCTAACCTTGCGTTCACTACCATAGGTCTGAATCGAGTACCATTTGTGTGCCATAATCTATCCTTAACCTAATATTGCTGATAGAACTGATGACATAAGCAAGTCAACCAGTGCCAGAAAAATAGAGATGACAGTCACCACTAAAAAGACAGCAAAAAATGCTTGTTTTACCTGACCTTTAGTAGGAAAGATAACTTTAGCCAGTTCCAGTTTTGCATTTTGTAACGCACTTCTCATATTTTATCCTCTATACATTTGCAATCAATAAAGCTCTAAAGCTACATAGATTGTAAATGTCTTATTTTAATTAGTGGCAGGCGTAGAGAGACTCGAACTCCCAACACCCGGATTTGGAATCCGGTGCTCTACCATTGGAGCTATACGCCTATATAATGTAAATGGACAAACCATTTACCACGTTAACTCTGATCTTGCCTTAACGGCAGGCTTAAGAAGTTGACCTCTTAATTCAGAGCGTGCCTTACACTTAAAGTGAAATTATTATAATTTCATCTCTTTGTGTGGTGTATGCTCACGACACCATTTACAGTATTTAGTTACTGTAAACTTCTCAGTGTGAGTCTTTTTGTTTTTTGAGGTGTGATAGTTACGACGTGTACACTTCTCACAACCTAAGTGAATTGTTTCTCTCATTATGTTTCCCTTCGTTTTATTTCTTACTTAAAAGAGTTTATCCTCTTTACAAGTGGCAAGCCAAAGGCTTGCGTCCTAAAAAAGGACTTTACTTTTTCATTAATTACTTAATGATTGTAGCAACAACACCTGCACCAACTGTACGTCCACCTTCACGGATAGCGAAACGAGTTCCCTCTTCCATTGCAATCGGAGCGATAAGTTCAGCAGTGATACTAACGTTGTCACCTGGCATAACCATCTCAGTACCTTCTGGTAGAGTGATCGCACCTGTAACGTCAGTTGTACGTACGTAGAACTGTGGACGGTAGTTAGAGAAGAATGGTGTGTGACGACCACCCTCATCTTTACTTAGTACATAGATCTCAGCAGTAAATGTTGTGTGAGGAGTGATCGTACCTGGCTTACAAAGAACCTGACCACGCTCAACTGCTTCTTTATCGATACCACGAAGAAGAACACCACAGTTATCACCTGCAACACCACAGTCCATCTCTTTACGGAACATCTCAACACCAGTTACAGTAGTAGACTGAGTATCTTTGATTCCAACGATTTCAATGTTTTCACCAACACAAACCTGACCACGTTCAACACGACCAGTTACAACTGTACCACGACCAGAGATTGAGAATACATCCTCAACTGGCATTAGGAAGTCTTTGTCTGTTTCACGCTCTGGCTCTGGGATGTACTCATCAACAGTTTTCATTAGTTCAATGATCTTGTCAGCCCATGGCCCAAGAGCACCAGCTTTTGCTTCTTCTAGTGCTTGGTATGCAGAACCAGCAGTAATAGGAGTGTCATCACCTGGGAACTCATATACGTCTAGTAGTTCACGGATTTCCATCTCTACCAGTTCTAGAAGCTCTTCATCATCAACAAGGTCTTCTTTGTTCATGAATACAACGATATATGGAACACCAACCTGCTTAGAAAGAAGGATGTGCTCACGTGTTTGTGGCATTGGGCCATCCGCTGCAGAAACAACAAGAATTGCACCGTCCATCTGAGCAGCACCAGTAATCATGTTCTTAACATAATCGGCGTGACCTGGACAGTCAACGTGAGCGTAGTGACGGATATCTGTCTCATACTCAACGTGTGAAGTAGCGATCGTGATTCCACGCTCGCGCTCTTCTGGTGCATTATCGATCATGTCATAATCCATGAATTTTGCATCATTTTTAACTGCAAGTACTGCTGTAATTGCTGCTGTCAATGTAGTTTTACCGTGGTCAACGTGACCGATAGTACCGATGTTAACGTGCGGTTTCGTACGTTCGAATTTTTCTTTAGCCATAAGAATCTCCTGCTTGTTAGTTAAATTGAAATGGAATTGTACCCAAAAACTATTCATTTATTGCTTATAATTTTAAAATTTCGCAAAAATCATATTTTAATGTCTTAAATGGAGCTCACACCGGGAATTGAACCCGGGACCTCTTCCTTACCAAGGAAGTGCTCTACCTCTGAGCCATGTGAGCATAAAGAACACAAACATTAAAAATTATACACCAAAGCAATAAGTGCATAGTTTTTTAGTACATAGTATAGTGTTGAAAGAATTAGCAATTAGATGAAAATAAGTAGAAGTATAAAGTTATTGTACTTCAGCTCCCAGAAGGATAATACAGTTCTCAATGGAGCGGGTGAAGGGACTCGAACCCTCGACCCTCAGCTTGGAAGGCTGACGCTCTAGCCAACTGAGCTACGCCCGCGTCATCATTGATGGTGGTGAGAAGAGGAGTCGAACCTCTGAACCCATAGGGAGCAGATTTACAGTCTGCCGTCGTTGGCCACTTGACTATCTCACCATCGTTTGTTGTATTGATCTGGTCTAACACTGTTTCTAATATTCGAAATCAAATGGTGCCGACACGAGGATTTGAACCCCGGGCCTGCTGATTACAAATCAGCTGCTCTAGCCAACTGAGCTATGTCGGCATCTGAAATCGAGCTGCAATTATAGGGACTTTTGTTTTCAATGTCAAGGGTTTTTCAATTAAAAGTGAATTTTCTTTCCATCTTCTAATATCTCCACCTCCCAAACCCCCTGTTTTTGGGCTATCTCTTCTATTATACTTTTTTTATAAAGTGGCTTAATATGGTTGATTTTTAATTGCAAGCCCAACGTTTCTATACTTTTCAGTCCTGAGAAAAGGAGCTTAGGTGTTAAATGTTTACTAATTATTGCCAATTTCTCCATTTCTGAAGGAAATGAGCACTCGATGACAAGTGTAGATATACTTTTATCACTTTTCACAAGACGTTCAACACAAGATAGATCATATGTATCTGCTGTGATCAACACACTTGAACTGTTTTTCTTAACGACATATCCACAACTTGGCACAGTATGATCTGTCTCAAATGCATATATTGAAGTTGTCTCATCAAGTCTATAAACTTCTCCAATATCTATAGGTTTACAGACCATAGCCATTTTATTGCTGTCGGTCAGTTTTATTTTAGTAAAATCCGGCCATATGATGTCATTGATAAAGTGTTTTTGTACGGCTTCTAAAGTCTCAGGAAGTCCTCTGACTACTAAGGTCTCTACACGTTTCTCAAAATAACTGTCCAGGATATAGGCAATGTCGAGTATATGATCTAAATGTGAGTGTGTCAACCAAATGGTCTCTATCTTAGCCACATCTTTTTTAAGAGGGTGCAACAAGTTACCGGCATCTATGACATTTTGGGCATTTATGTAAAAGGCACTGGTACCACCTTCTAATCCTTTAGTACCATTACTCCCCAATATTGTGATCTCATTCTCCATGATAGGTATCTTTAAATTGTGCTCTTATCTCTAGGAACTTATCGATATTTTCAAAAAAGAGATCGATCAATTTAGGATCAAAGTGTTCTCCCCTCTCTTCTCTGAAAAGTTTAAATATACGTTCATCATCCCATGCCTTTTTATAGACACGGTCTGAACCCAAGGCATCAAACACATCGGCCAAAGCTGTAATACGACCATAAATATGAATCTCTTCACCTTTAAGCTGGTTAGGGTAACCCGTGCCGTTATACTTCTCATGATGTTGATAGGCCACGATAGATGCTGCTTTAAGCAGTGTGCGTTCAGAACCTTTTAAAATGTTGTAGCCCAACTCTGCATGGGTGTCCATAATACGACGTTCTTCTTCATTGAAGCGTCCTGGCTTGTTTAAAACAGCATCTGGAATAGCGATCTTACCCAAGTCATGCATAGGAGAGGCATCTTTTAAAATATTACACTCCTCTTTACTCAGACCATACAGTTCTGCTAAAAGACGTGAATACTCTGCCACACGTTTAACATGATTGCCAGTCTCTTTGGAACGGCTCTCACCTGTAACACCCATGATGTATACCAGTTCTCTTTGTGTTGCATCTATCTCTTGAAGTAACAGAGAGGACTCTATGCTCTCTGCTACATAGGTGGAAGCCAACATAAGATGTTTAAGATCCTCTTTACTGAAACCATTTTTACCTTTTTTATTAATCACCTGAATGGCACCAACCACTTCATCATTTGAATTATGTACAGGAATCACCATCATAGTCGATGTTTTGTAACCGGTCTCATCATCCACATCTCGATTAAAACTCTGATGTGAATAGACGTCATTAATGATCTTTGACTTTCCTTCTCTGATAGCTTCACCGACTATACCACTGTAAGCAGGTATTATAATAGAGTCTACCCCATCTGCGACTTTAGTCCGTAGCGTTTTGTTTTCTTGATCTAAAAGCCAAACACTACAGCGGTCTGCCTTGACAATATCTCGCCCCATCTCTGCCACCTGCGGCAGCAAACGATCAGGGTCGTGTATAGAGGCTATCTTCGTTACATGTTTAAAAATCAATGCTAACAGTTCGTCTGCTTTATGGCCCATCTCGACTCCTTGGTCATCTAACTCATAATCTTATCTTTAAAGTGTAACAAATTTTCCCCTATATTGTGCGAAAACACCTTAAGCTTCTAATATTTTACTTTTTCAATGTAGCAAAGTGTCTATATAGTATTATTAATAACTATAATAGATCTTTCTAAAAGCCCTAGTCATCCACTAAAGTATTTTAGATCTCTATACCATTTAAGGATTCACTATGCGATACCTATTAATGACAGCTTTTCTATTTTTGTCTTTACAAGCGAGTACAGGTTTTATCTCTGCAGAACAACTACAAAAAAAGCTTTTTGACAAAAAACTTATCCTTGTTGATGTAGGAAATCGCGCAGATTATGATGCGGGACATATACCTAACGCTATGCGAAGCGAGATCTCAGCATGGCGTCAACCCATTGAACTGCATCAAGAGATGCGCTCCAGTGCAGATATACAAGAAGAGATGCAACGCCTTGGCATTAACAAAGACTCTCAAGTTGTTATCTATGGTCATAATAATAAAAAAGAGGCCCTCAAATCGAGCTATATGGCCTTAGCGATGATTACCCATGGGCTTAAAGACGTTACCATTTTGAATGGAGCCTATGGAGAGTGGGAAGATGATGAAGACCGTCCTATCTCTAAAAAACTTACTGAAAACCCTAAAGGTAACTTTACTGCAAAATTCATACCAGGTATCCTTGTTAATATGCAATATGTCAAAGCCCATATAGGTAAAGTCCCAATGTTAGAAGCACGCCCTGCTGTTTTTTATTATGGAACCTTAAGAAGCAGTGGAGTCAAGCGTATTGGTCACATCCCTAAAGCCATGAGCAGTTTTTGGAAAGACAAGTTTGAGATCGATGGCACCCTTAAAGAGGAGGAAGTCCTTAAAGAGATCATTATCGATGGCTATGCTCTTGACAAGACTAAAGAGGTCATTCTCTACTGCACAGGTGGATTAGAAGCTTCTATGAACTGGTTTATACTCTCTCAACATATGCACTTTAAAGATGCAAAAATCTACGATGCCTCTTTACGTGAGTGGGCAAACAAAGACAACACCCCACTCGTTCGTTACAAGTGGGAGACCTTTGGGTACTAAATGAAACGCACCACCAACTTCTTCCAAGCTATTGCTCTTTTTATCTTGTTGGGTTTTATACCCGCAAGTTTTTTCCTGCCCAACGGTACTGCCATTATATGGACTGTTGCTATCCCTTTGATCCCCCTTACTATCGTAGTCATAGGCTACAACCGTTGGCGACAACTCTGCCCCTTAGCCTGGATCGCAGCAGTGGGTCAATTCCTCCACTGGATCCCAAAACGTAAAGTCTCTGTCTGGTTTGAGAAGAACTATTACTATTTTCAATTTACTCTTCTTTTTACTGCCTTTTGTGCCCGTCTGCTTTTACTAAACTTTAATGGAACCTATCTCGCACTTTTTTTACTCTTTGTGGCCCTCTCGGCGTTTATAACCAACCTCATTTTTGCCGGTAAGACATGGTGTAACTTCTTCTGTCCCGTAGGTGTTGTAGAGAAGATCTACTGTGGCTCCAATGCCCTGCTGAGTGAACAGACTTCAGCTTGCAGTAGTTGTGTCGCCTGTAAAAGCAACTGTCCCGATATCGACCTGGAAAAAGGATATTGGAAAGAGAACAGTGACCGTTCTAAACGTACCGTCTTTTATGCCTTTGCAGGACTGGTCTTTGGTTTTTATGCTTACTACTACGCTATCAGTGGGACTTGGACCTACTATTTTGATGGGGGTTGGTCATGTGCCAACTCTGCCTACACAAGTCTCTTTGCACCCGGATTCTTTTTTCTTCCGATCGTTCCAAAGATTGTTGCCGTACCGCTGACCTTGATCTTTTTCTCTGTTTTAAGTTACCTGTTTTTTGTACAGATCGAGAAGCTCATTCCCCATCTCAAATGGGCCAAACATAAAGATGCTGCTACGATCGAGCATATTGTGAAGTCTATTGCCGCCTTTGTCGCATTTAATATCTTCTATATCTTTGCAGGTGCACCCACCTTCGTCTACTACCCAACACTCTACGCCCTCTTGCACTTTATAGTGATCGTTGTCTCGTCTGTTATGTTGTGGAAGGAGATCTTTAGAGAAGAGCGTTTCTATCTTCAAGAGCGTTTTGCCCTCAAAATTTTGAAGAAATGGAAAGGACCGGGACAGGCACCGACCAACCTAAAAGAGATCTACTACACCTATGCCAACCAGCAAGAGAACCAACAGGACAAACTAGACCTTTATAAAGAGACAGTTTTAGAGATGTTAAGCGATGGAACCCTCTCCAAAGAGGACTTTACCCTGCTTGACAAGATCCGTGAGCAGTTGGGTCTTAGTGAAAGTGAACATAACAAGGTACTGCGTTCGATCAAACAGGACAACAGTGAACTCTTCGACAAAGAGCATGCCCTCTCCTCAGAAAAGATCTACCAACTTAAGATCTATAAAGAGCATCTCTATGAACTACTGGCTCAGGATACCCATGCAGACGAAATACGCAAGATCCAACTCCGTTTTCATATTAGTGATGAAGAACATCAAAAGATCTATGACGAGTTGGTCTATGGAGATAACGACCTCGAAGAGCGTGTTGCAAGCAAGTTTAAACAGCTCAAACAGAGTGCCCGCCTTATCGCGGCACTTACTTTTTACCAAGAACAAAAAAGTTCCTCGTATCTTCTCTTTTGTCTGTGTAACAGTTTTGAAAAGAAGTTTAAAAAACTCAGCAATACACTTGCCCTGCTCTCACCTCAAGACAGTGAACTGCTTTTAAACCTCAACAAAAATGTTCACCTCTATTTTGAAAAAAATGCCAATGAACATGTAGAGATTCCATTTTCAACCCTAATCGCCTCACAGTACAACCATGATCTCAAACAGATCATCGACATCTTACAAGATGCTATTATGTACGACACAGAACGTCTCAACCTCCTCATACGTGAGCATCTCGCTTATCAAGAAGAGGAGTTGACCACTGCGATACTTTACTATTTCTATGAACATAAGTTATATAACATCATTGATTATAGGAGCTACACTAAAAATGAATGCACACTTATCTCAGAAATCACACGGACGATTAAAGAGAAAAGCCGTTCCATCACCAATATTGAGATTATGGCCTATCTTCACCGTGTACCTATCTTCAGTACATTGGGCTCAGAGGAGCTCTACCAACTGGCCAAAAAAACTAAACGTATGAGCTTTAGAGGCAACAACACCATTGTCAGACAAGGGGACAGTGGAGACTCTTTTTATATCATTACTGAAGGAAATGCTGATGTCACCATAGAGAAAAATGGTGAGAGCACATATCTGGCTACCCTTTCAAGCGGAGACTACATCGGTGAAGTCAGTATTGTCTCCAACACCAAACGTACCGCAACTGTAACAACTCAAGGAGTGGTGAACGTACTGCAACTCTCCTCCAAAGCATTTGATGAACTACTCAACCGTCATCCGCATCTGGCACTACGTATTATGAAAGATATAACATCCCGTCTTTTGGAACAAAATAGTATTTAATATACTTGACATATTTTTAAATAAAACTATCCATGGTTGAGTATAAACACTTAAAAGAGTGTTAGTATCTACATTTTAAAGAGATTACTCTATAATGTATTTAGATATAAAATAACTGATTAAAATAAAAAAGGGTTATCATGAAGTTTTTGAGTCTAATTTTGTTCATTTTTCTACTGTTTTCAGGGTGTAGCGAGTCTAATAATAGCAGTGATACACAAGGGAGAGAGGCACCTTTTAGTGTCACACTCTCTCCCTCACTAGCCCCCGCGACTTACACAACTATTCCTGTAAATTCAAAACTTCTTTTAGATGTCTCTACAGCTTTGGATTCAGCTACTGTAAACAACAGCTCCGTCTACATCCAAGATATGACAGGGCAGCGACATATAACTGATGTCACACTGGTAAGTAACCAGATCGTCTTACAGCCCAAGGTCTATTTTACAGAAAACACTACTTATGAGATCATAGTCACAACGGATGTTCATACTGCGGCAGGTGAGAGTCTCAATCGTAAGGCTATCATCTCTTTTACTTCTGGACCAACAATTGACAGCACATCACCAACCTTAATGATTACCTTGCCTTCAGGATTTGACAATCCAGAACCATTTGGTATTATCTATTTTCAATTCAGTGAGCCACTCTCTCCTCTTTTGGACCCAACACTCTTTCGTATTTACGATAACAATGGAGATGTATTAGGAACAACCAAGTTTTCAGGTGCACTGATCTCATTTACTCCTGAGAGTAACCTGACGTTTAATAAGCAATACTTTGTAGAACTCAACACCAGCAGTATTACCGATCTCTCCAGTAATCCATATAATGGTCCTATTCTCGAAGACTTTAACTTTACAGTAACATCACTAAGTAACGCAAAGCCTATCGCCACATATAGTGAGACGAGCCAAACCTTTTCTACAAACACTAAGGTCAATACTATTTTTGCTTTAAGCCCAATAGTTTCAGATGGAAACACCACAACTGAACTCTTTTTAGGTACAGAAGATGGTCTTAAAATCATATCATTTGACCTCAACGATACAAATTTCTCACACTCTACCTTCACCTATACAGCAGGGCTATCACTTTCTGAAGTTGGCATCGTTTATGACATGGAACTCAATGCAAGTACTGATAGAGCCTATTTAGCGACATCTCAAGGTGCTTATATAGTTGATATTAATGACACAAGTAACCCTAGCATCATCAACAGCTACAAAACAGTTGATACAGACAACCACGCTGTACCTGTATATGGTCTTGATGCAAGCAACACCCACCTCTATCTCGCAGCAACAACACTTGGTATTTATGATCTTAACATTAGTTTTGAATCAGATATCAGTGTACTTTTTTCTGCTGACACTAATGGCACAGCATTTGACATTGTCGATAATGCAGGGACACTCTTCGTCAGTGATTACAACAAGAACCTGCAACACTTTGATCTCAATGGAAATCTCCAGGCACCATTAACACCCGGTATATTGGGTACAACACACAACATCATTAGTTATTTTGACAATGGAAATGCTGTCAATGTCTCTATGGTTGCTGCAGGTATTCGCGGTTTGGGTTATATTGACACCTATCTTGGTTCTCAGGTAGGTACTCTTGCTACACCATCATACACTTCACAGTTAAGACGCAACGCTTTTGCACCAGATCGCTCATTTGCAGTGCTTAAAGATTTGGGTATTGTCTATTTCTCTCCACTTCAATATTCATCTATAACAATCAATCAATACCAGTTACTGCCATATGATATCACCTCAGCAGGATATACTGCCTATGAAGCACAAGACCTGAGTATAAACTTTGCAGCAGACACTAATGGTACAATTCATGCCTACTATGTTCCTTAAGCATCTACTCTATCTCAGTATCATCACGCAATACTCCCTGTTTGGGAGTTGCAACACTGCACTTTCTGCTGTCGACTTAGGTGAGTGTTACGAAGCAGAAGGTAATATCAATCGTGCCCAAGCAGCTTACGAACGTGCACTTATTGAAGACAAGGACAATGTCCCTGCCCGACTTAAACTCGCCTCGCTCTATAACAATATGAAGATGAGAAAACAGGCGAATGCTGTACTCATAGAGCTTGATGACAACCAGTTAACACCGCAGCAGCGTACCTCTTTAGCCGCGCTTAAACAAAATAGAAAAGAGCTCAGTAACTTTAGAGCCAGAACGACACTTGAACTCGGTTATGACAGTAATATCAATATCAGCCCTTTAACCGACAACCTGCCTATTGGCGTAGAGCCACGATCTTCGACACTCTTTACTCGTGTCAAAGCTGACAGTAGTTATATGCATGATCTTAGTACTCAAGGGGGTTGGTACTTTAGAAGTGATGCTAACATCTACTATCAAAACAACTTCTCCGCACATACTTTTGATGTGCTCTATGGTCACATCTCAGTGGGTGGTGGTCATTACGGACGGGGGTATTCACTTTATGTCCCGCTCTTTTACAAGCGTTTAGACTATTTAGACCGAGACCTACTGCAAGAGAGTGGTATCAGACCCACACTCAACCTCAGCCTCTCCAATAACTTTATCTTTAATGTTACTGCCTCCTATAGTATGCGGCGTTATATCCAGAGTCAAGATAAACTGCGTGATGATGATATTAGCAGAGTAGAGAGTGCTCTTATCTGGATTGAGAGTAAAAATATGGCCTACCTGCGTGGGCGTTATGAAAACTATATGGCACAAAACAGTGTTCCCATAGCTTTTACGAATAAAACGCTTTACTACGTTCAAGTGGGTGGTCTCTACAGTTTTAATAACATTGTGGATCTTCGTCTTAACTACCAGTACCGCTATGCCAATTTTGCACCGTACACTACAATCAAGCGTACAGACAACAACCATGATATAAAAATAAAACTTGAAAAAGATATTTATACCCACCTTCAACTCAGTGCTCAGTACCGTTACATGATCAACAACAGTAACTATTATCTGGCAGAATACACCAAACATGAGGCCATACTTGGTCTGATTTACAACTATTAGGAGCAGAAGATGAAAATCTTACTTTTATGGATCACTTTAACCACAATGCTCTTAGCCAACATTGGAGAAGTGACTGCACTCTCTGGTCACGCCCAATTACAACGTAAAAACGAGATAAGTGATATTCTAAAAGGGACAAAAATCCAACAAAAAGATCGAATTACCACGGCTACACGTTCAAAAGTCCAAGTCATTTTAAACGATGATACCGTTGTGACCATCGGTCCGGAAAGTGAATACTTTTTTGAGGTCTACAAAGACAATGGTAATGCCGAAGTATTAATGAAGATGACAAGAGGATTTTTTAAGACTGTCACTGGAAAAATAGGCAAGGTCGCCCCTCAAAAGTTTAAGATCAAAACACGTGCAGCTACAATTGGGGTACGCGGTACGCAGTTTATGGCTTACGTCACAAAAAGTGAAGAACATATAGGATGTATTCAAGGGGAGATCATTGTCTGGACTAATGAGGGAACATTTATTGTACCCACAGGAAAAATGATCGTTTACAAAAATAATCACTGGGAAATATATAATATTGAAATGGGTGATTTTGCACCTGTACTTGTTGGTATGCTTGTAGAACACCACCCCCTCGATCACAAAAAATTCCAAACATTAAGCAGTAGAAATAGTTATCTCTTAGAAGAACAGATCATCAAAGAGGCAGAAGAAAAAGAGCAAGAAGCTTATACCCTGGCTATACAAGCACAAACAACAGAAGTGGTTCCTTCATTTTTATATGATGACTTTTTGATCGACACCGCACCTGACTTCATCAACCCCTTTACACTTGATGCCACCTCAAATATACCTGAGTATCTCTTCCAGGAGCAAACCCTTCAAGACCAAAGTGCACCAACGCAACCATTTAGTTTTGACTTAGGCAGTGACAGTTCAACACCAATCCCTTCATTTGTTCCCTAAAACTTACTTATAACAAGGGATTTACATCTTATACTGCAAAAAAAGATATTACCTCTTATTTTAGTATCTTGACAAGACACAATCCCCTCTTTTGAAAACAGATTGTAGAGATCTCTATAACATAGATAGCACTTTAACACTTTTTTACAATGACTAGACTATACTAAGATAAGACAATAAGATTCTAACAAGGAAAGTTTTATGATCAAAGTAATCATTTCTTTTCTTCTATTGCTGTTTATAGTCGGCTGTAACAGTACTAAAGAAGAAGATCCCCAAACTACAAAAGCTCTAACACAAAGACCCTTGATCTTCCAGCTTTCACCTACTCTCTCTTCTCCTTATGGGCATGTACCGGTAAATTCCCGTTTAGTGGTCACCTCCTCCGAAGCACTTAACCCTCTGACAGTTAACACAGCCAATGTACTGCTTTTTAAAGACAAAGAACCTGTCAATATCAAAGTTGATCTTGTAGGACAGGACATAGTGGTGACCCCGTGGGTCTACCTTGATGATCTGAGTGGCTATACTCTACAGATCACAACAGGTGTTACGACCAACACTGGAAAAAGTCTCACGCGTTCAACATATCTTTACTTTGAAAGCGGTTCTCAACTCGATTTTGATGCACCAACCCTATTAAAAACACTTCCTGATATCAATCTAACTTACGATATTGATCCTTATACGCATATATACTTTAAGTTCAATGAACCCATCTCCCCTTTTCTCTCACCAAAATCTTACAAGATCATGGTTGCTGGCTTTAATGATGTCAACGATACCAACAGTCAGTTCAAAATATCGGGAGATACACTTTCTATCATCCCAGATGTAACCTTCCCTTATGAAACCAGTATTACTATAGAACTTAACACCTCTACACTGACGGATCTAGCTGGCAATCCTTTTAACGGCGCTTCACTCATAACGATCAATAGTGGCACCGTCCCTACTAGTAGCGACACACCAAAAACACTTTTTGAAGAGAGAGAAGGACCCGCCAACCCTGGTGAATCTTTCCTTTCAACACTTACTTTCAATACCCAACGTCATATCAACAACCTGATCATTAATGACAACACATTATATATTGCTACACAAGAGGGGCTGCTGCTTCTTGACTTCAATGCTTTTACTGGTGAGTTCACACCGCAAGGCAGTTTAGACTATGATAAAGTCGGTTACATATATGATGTTGTCCTCTATCAAGGTAACATACTATTTTTAGCTTCTTCCAAAGGGGTTATCACTCTAGACATCTCTAATAAAAAAGCCCCTAAAATCCTTGCTCTCTATAAAAGCACTTCACCTGTTTACGCACTGACCATGGGAGACAGCTCAAATGACAACACTCTTTATGCGGCAGGAACACTAAAGGGTCTCCTTTTATTTGGTATTGATACAGCAGGTATACCTCACCTTAGTAACACTATTGATCTAAATGCCTCACTTATGGATGTCTCTAGAAATAAAGACAGCAATATCATACTTGCCCTCTATAACCGCGGTGCAAAACTCTATGAACCCACCAGTTCTCAGGTCATTCCTATGCCTTACACCTTACCTAATGACACTTTTCGACAGGTAACTGAGACACCTACACAAAGTAAAAACTTTTTTGCTGCTGACATCGGTGGTGTTGTTGCTCTTGATCCTGCAAGTTCCTTATATCCACGTATAGAGGTTCCTACTGCATCTTGTGTCACCAAAGTGGAAGCCTACCATGCTAATGTCAAAGGCATCGGATTAGCAGGATTCTTTTTTGATTCAGTTGGACAATACGCTACCTTTAATTTTAATATACAGACCTTCACTCTCAAAGATTATGGTTCTTTACAATATACCTTCATCTTTTTGGCAGATGACGAAGGTGTCATCCATGTTTTTCTAGAACCTATCCAGTAAGGAGCATCAATGAAAAAAACACTTTCTTTTCTACTTATATCCATATTGGTCTCTGCAGAGTGCCTTGAGTATCCTACTGATATCGAAGTGGGTGTCTGCTATGAAAAAGAGGGGAACCTTATTCTTGCACAGGCGGCCTATGAACGGGCATTGATCGCTGACGAAGAGGATGCTTCTGCTCGTCAGAAGCTCATGGCACTCTATCACAAGATGGGCATGAACTCAGAAGCAGACCAGCTTAATAAAAAGCTCTCTGCCAAAGAGCGTACCTCTCTCGCTGCCGTACAAGGTTCAGGAGAGATCAAAAACAACACCTTTAGAGCCAGAGCCGAACTTGACATCGGGTATGATAACAACATCGACTTCAACCCAGTAGCTGACACCACCCTTACCCAAGGTGGCGATACTGCTGAGACCGCTTTTTCCAGACTTCAGGCAGACATGAGTTACCTTTATGACATCGGCGAGCTGGCAGGTTGGTATCTGCGTACTGATGCCGACATCTTCATCCAGGAGAACTTCTCTGCTCATGACTATGATGTTTTTTTCGGGCGGGTCTACGCGGGTGCCGGTTATCGAGGTATCAATTACTCACTCTATCTCCCACTCTTCTATGACAGAATCAACTATCTTGATCGTGCACTGATGCAAGAGCGTGGTATACACCCAAACTTAGACCTACAGCTCCATCAGTCTCTCATCCTCAACCTGAACCTACTCTATAGCCAACGACGCTACATTCAAGACTACGACCAAGGGAGAGATGACAACATGTACAGTGCTGGAGCAGGCCTTTTCTGGCTCAAAGGTGGTAACCTGCTTTATTTTAAAACTGGGTATGAGCTCTATAAAGCAACACATCAAGTCCCTATTGCATTTACTGAAAAACAGGTTTTCAGTGCCTCAATAGGTGCTTTATACGCATTTGGAAATATCATTGATCTAAGGGCAGATTACCAACTTCGTTACTATTACTATGCTCTTATATCAACCTCTGATGGCAATATTCAAAGAGGTGACACCAACCATGAGTTTACAGTAGCGCTTGAAAAAGAGTTTTTCAATGACTTTCGTGCACAACTGCAATATCGCAATGTCAACAACATCTCCAACTATGCACTCGCCGCATATAAAAAAGATGAGTTACTTTTTGGCGTGATCTATAACTACTAGGAGAAGATGATGAGACTTTTTTTAATACTAATGATGAGCATATTACCCCTTCTCGCAAGTATAGGTAAAGTGACCATAATTAAAGGAAATGCTGATATTTTACGTGATAGCGGTCAGCTAAAGGTTAAAAAAGGATTGGCGGTAGAAGAGAAAGATCTTCTAAAAACTGCGGTAAAATCCAAAGTACAGATCATCCTAAACGATGACACAGTAGTCACTGTTGGTCCACAAAGTGAATACATTTTTGAACATTTTCAGCAAGAGGATGAACCAGAGGTCATGATGGAACTTAAGCGTGGTTTTTTCAAGACCGTCACGGGGAAGATCGGAAAGATTGCCCCACAACGATTTAAGATTAAGACCAGAGCCGCGACTATCGGTATCAGAGGAACGCAGTTTATGGCTTATATTGCTGAAAATGGTGATGAGCTTATAGGCTGTGTACAGGGACGGATCGTCATCTATACCCGTAAAAACCGCTTTAATGTACCTGCAGGAAAAATGTTGGAGTACCACAACGGTACTTGGAGCATGCATGATATCAAACTCGACAAGTTCAGACCTGTCTTCATCGGTCTCACCCCACAACGAGCGGAAGGAGCAGAGGGTGAGATCTTTCTACCTGGATTCCAGGATGTCACTATCTTGCAAGAATTGACACAACAGTCTTTGCAAGATTCACCAACAGCACAACCCACAACACCAAAAGTACCAACGCTTAATATCGTGCCACCCTTTGCCACAGAGTTTACAGCAGACGACACACCACTGCCACCACCATATAATCCATAACTTGAGAGGTCCCGTACCTCTCTGCACAGCGTGTACTATCATTAAGTTTATCGTTTAAAGTAAGTTATAATGCAGTTGTAGGTTTATAGGAAAAAGCAATGCTTTTATACTTTTTCTACACTTATAAAAATAGGATATTCAGATGCGAAGACCATTATACTTTTTTGCTAAAAGAGACATACTCTCAATCTTCTGTTTTTTGGTAGACCTATGAAAAAGTTTTGGCTTCATCTCTTTTCAGCACTGACTATCATCATACTGTTAGGCAGTACCTATCTCTTTTTACCACAGACTTTTCTCTCTATAGACAACCGTTTTAGAGATTTTCTTTTTATCTTACGTGGACCACTGCCAGCAAGCCCAGATATTGTCATTATTGATATTGATGAAAAAAGTCTGAAAAAAGAAGGTCAATGGCCTTGGTCACGTAACAAAGTAGCCCAACTCATTCAAAATCTAAGTGATGCAGAAGTGGGTATTATCGGTCTGGACATCGTCTTCTCCGAACCAGACAAAAGTTCACCACATCGCATTGCAGCACAGCTTCAATGTAATACCAGCGCGGTAGATGATTACGATGCCATCTTAGCCAACACCATTGCAAACACTCCTACTATTGGCGGTTATTTCTACACTTTTAGCACACAATACAGTACAAGATCACCACTTATACCTGCCGTCTTCGTTACAAAAGGAAAAAGTGGTCAAGAGTACCTCATCAACCCCACCAACCTTGTACTCAATATTCCCATAATACAGGATGCATTCTACTCCAGTGGTTTTTTTAACAACACGCCCGATGAAGGAGGAATGATACGTCGTGTCCCCCTGTTAATGCGCTATGACATGAGTCTCTATCCCTCACTCTCCCTTGAAATGGTACGGATTTATACAGGTGAAAAACGGGTCATCTTCAACAACAAACATAGCGGTATGGAAAGTATCAGCATGGGGACGTTACAAATACCAACAGATCGGTTTGCACGTCTTGTAGTAAACTTCAGAGGCGCTGGTCACAGCTATAAATACATCAGTGCTTCCGACATCCTTGATAAAAACTTCAAACCTGAGGATATTGCTGGCAAATTTGTACTAATAGGAACCTCAGCCGTAGGTCTGGCAGATTTGAGAGCCACACCTTTTGATACTCTTATGCCTGGGGTAGAAGTCCATGCCAGTATTATAGATAATCTTATTAACCAGGATTTCCTCTCTTTAACTGAAGATCCCGAGACCATTGATCTGCTTTTGATCATAGCCAGTATAATCCTTACCTTTATCATTCTTTACACACTTAATGTCTGGTTCATGATCCCTATCTTTTTAGGTTTGGTATTTGCCCAATATCTCTTTTTTATGGAGATGCTCTTTACTCATGGAATTGTCTTGAACATTCTCTTTCCCGCTGCCGGTCTTCTTATCAGTTTTGTTACCGTTTTACTACTCGACTACATCATCAGTCTCCATCAAAAAAGAGAGATCATGGCAGTGTTTGCCAAAAAAGTCTCTAAAAATGTCATGGATGATCTTATTAAAAATAGCAGTGACACACTCTTAACACCTCGAAATAAAGAGGTTACCGTCTTCTTCTCAGACATACGCTCTTTTACCTCTATCTCTGAAAGACTTGCGGATCCCAAACGGGTCATCTTGATGCTCAACACCTACATGACACCTATGGTAGAGAACATCACCAAACACCAGGGTACGGTAGACAAGTTTATCGGTGACGCCGTTATGGCCTATTGGAATGCGCCGATAGAGGTGCAAAACCATGCGGACAAAGCCTTACTAAGCGCACTTGAACAACAAAAAAAGCTTAAAGAACTCAACACTGAACTTTATGAGACCTTTGGTGTTCACATAGCCATCGGTATCGGTATTCATACCGGTATGGTCACCATCGGAGAGATGGGTTCTGTTGGCCGCTCTGACTATACTATCATCGGAGACAACGTCAACCTCGCTTCTCGTCTGGAAGGACTAAATAAGCTTTACGGTTCATCTATCATTATCTCCTCTAATACTAAAGATGCACTCCAAGACCAATACCAACTACGTTCACTGGACATCGTCAGGGTTAAAGGCAAAAAGAGTGCGGTAGAGATCTTTGAAGTCATACTTCCAGATGCAGATATCAGTGATGAGACGCTACAGCGTTATGTACAAGCAGTGACACATTATCGCAACCGTGAAGTAGAGGCCGCTTTGAAACTTTTCGAAAAGCTGCAACATGATTTTGATTCAACACTCTACACCCTTTATGTTGAACGTTGCCAACAAGCCATAGATAAAGGCGTAGAAAATTTTGATCCAGTTACTACCATGTACAGTAAATAGTGCTGAGGATATTTTGCTATAATTCGCAAAAAGAGACTTGATGCTATACACACTATTTTCACCCTCTGAAGGTAAACAGACCGGGGGAGAGCTTCTGCCAGAAAGCCAGATCCTTTTTGGATACGAACCCAGAGAGAGCATACTCAAGAGCTATAATGAGATTGTAAACTCTGGAGATATGGATGCGGTTAAAAAACTATTCGGCATCAAAAAAGAGTCTGACATCCTTCCCTACATCGAAGACCTTTATACAGCACCTAAGATGCCCGCTATTGCACGTTACAGTGGTGTTGCCTTCGGCTACTTAGAGTATGAGACCCTAACTAAAGAGGCTCAGCTATACCTAAAAGAGCAGGTCATTATTTTCTCTAATCTCTATGGCCCGATCTTAGCCGGAGATCCCATAACCAACTACAAAGTCAAACAGGGGAATAGCATCGGAGATATCACTCCTGAGAAATTTTACAAAGAGCGTTTCAGTTATCAACTCGACCTCCAGTTAATGGACCATGAGATCTTGGACCTGCGTGCAGGGTACTATGACAAGTTTTACAAAACCAAACAAGAGTACACCACTTTGAAGTTTTTAAAAGGGGGAAAAAGTGTAAGCCATTGGGCTAAAGCCTACAGAGGTTTAGTCTTACGTGAACTGGCCAAACATCAGGTCCACTCTTTAGAAGTGTTTATGGCACTTGAGATCGAAACCCTAAAAGTAGAAGAGATCAAAACGACCAAAAACAAAAAAGAGATCGTCTACTCTATTTTAGACTAGTTTTTATGTTTTGCATTGTGCGAACCGCTCCATTCTATGGAGAGCAATTTTGCGATCGATATAGCGGGTAAAGCTGTCCAAACACCGCTTCTAAGACAGAAAAAATGTATTTGTCGTATTTTCGATCCAAAAAACTTTCAATGCTAATGCTTTATCTAGAGATGCTTAAACCAAAGCCCACTTGGTTGACTTTTTGATCGTAGTCTATAAGGCTCTGCCCATAACCTCCAACATTGCCATCAGTGTCGATACCACTGAAAGCTTGCAAGTAGAAAAAGACATTATCACTGATCGGAACAGGATAACTCATCTCAAGCTCACCAGTCAAATGTCCCTTGCTAAAACTAGGACGCAGCGTAAGACGAGCCAAAAGTCTTTTATTGATATAACCTAGTTCTACAGAACCAGGACCATAATAGTCAACTATATCTGGGTTGTCATCTGTTAGAAGAGGTTCCCCAAACTTATACCAAGCATCAATTTCAGTAAAAAAATTCTTCCACTGAAAATAGGCTCTGGCATAAATACGATTCCAAGAACGTGACCGTGAACCAGCAATTGGCCCCTTAGGACGTGTACGATTACCATCCGTTACTGGCTGTCCGTTAGAAGAGTGTTTATAACCAAAAGCCACCCCTTTCAAACCAATACTGTCCAATTTATGAAAAAAAGGAATAGTCACAAAAAGTTCTGGTTTATAGTTGGTCTCTCTAAAGGGTGCAGAGTCTATAAAAATCTGCCAGTAAGAGGTCTGGGTATAGGCCCCTGTCCACATCTGTCCAAAGCCAAACCAGTTGGTCATATAATCTGCTCTTAGAGAGATCTGATACTTTGCTTCCGTATGGATATATGCAACACCATCTGGATTGGTACCACCATCTTCATATTTTGATTCACCTTTAGGGATCCTATCCGTATAAGAGACAACCGCGTAGTTTGGATAATACGCACGTAGACCAAAGTTACCATTAGCCAATTCTACTAAAGTGCTTGTGGATTCTTGATCATCAAGTGGATCAAGGTTGCGGTATATCGTCTCATATACCTGCTTTTTTTTACTATTATTAAGTTCCCATTCCGCTGCTTTTTTATACCAATAAACCGCAGTCTGTGTCTCCAGTTCTGTAGCTTTTCCATGTTCACACATCCAACCCAATTTGTAAGCAGCTTCAGACTTTTGGTTTTCATTTGCTGATTTAAGATAATACGGGTACGCTTTTTTATACTCTTTGTTTTGAAAATATGCTTCAGCTTCATTAAGATAATCGTCTGCATAAAGTGCTGTAAAAATAGAGATAAGTAACAATAAGCGCAACATCAATATACCTTTGGTAGAAAAACAATATAATGCGGCCATTATAATACAAATCCACTAAAACTAGGAAGATACATGGACATCGAAACGATAGAAAATAGACTCAAGTCTGAGCTGGCAGTTGGACTCTATTTTAGTGCACCAACTTGTAATGTTTGTCATGCGCTTAAGCCCAAACTTCTCACAGCTTTTGAAGCTAACTTCTCACAGCTCTCTATCATCAGTATTGATATTTCAGAGACTCCTGAGATCGCCTCACACTTTGGTGTCTTTGCCATTCCAACACTTTTGGTCTACCTTGATGGTAAAGAGTTTTTACGTAAAAGCCGTCATATGAGTGTAGATCAGGTAGTAGAAGAGATCAAACGCCCTTACGACATTATGATCTCTTAACGGGTATCTCTAAAGATTGAAGTTATTTAATAAATGCAAGTAGTGCTGCTGTCACTGCGACATTAAGTGACTCTACCCCGCGTTGCATTGGTATGGCTAGAGATTTGTTACAAAGTCTAGAGACAGTAGGTGAGACACCCTCACTCTCATTACCTAGGACAAAGATCACCCTCTTACCTGTTTTTACACTGTATATATCATCACTGGCGTGCGAGGATAGGGCATATATCTCACTGGTGTCACCCAGTTTGGCCAAAGGACCTTCTAGAGTCTTACAGTAGAAAATAGGGATTTTAAAGAGCGTTCCGGCACTCGCTTTGATTACCAAAGGAGAGATCTTGGCACTGCTGTTGGTAGGAAGTAGAATACCATCGATATCTCCAGCCGCAGCAGAACGGACGATCATCCCAAGGTTCTGAGGATTCTGAACACCGTCTAAAGCCAAAATACGAAAACTGTCACCTACCGTCTCCTCTAACTTGTCACTTTTTTGATAGTTAGGGGCGATAATATCTATTGCAACGCCTTGGTCTTGTTTGGCATTTTTAGAGATGCGAGAAAGCTGCTCTTTAGAATGCATCTTGATCTCTACCCCTCTATGCTCAGCCAGGGCTTTGATATCTAAAATAACACCCTCGTCGCGGTTGCTGCTCGCTAAGTGGAGTTTATGGATCTCAATCTGGTCATCTTCTAATATCTCTGTAACAACATTACGCCCATAAAGGGTAATAATACTGTCAAAAAAGGCTTTTTTTTCTAAATACTCTTTCGAATCTTGCATAAATCTACTTCATTTTTGGATTTCACATTATATCCATATTCTTTTGCTTACTACATTTTCATACTTGTACAAAGCCCAAAGAGAGTTTAGTAAAGTGGATAATGCGCCAATATTGAATCTAAAAATCTAAACTAAAACCTATACTTAAATTGAGTCCCTCTAAACCATCACCTTTAGAGATACTGGGTTCTATAAAATAACGGTAAATATAGGCACTTTTTTCCGGTGTGTTCCAATAAAAACCGAGTCCTGCCGTTCCATAAGCACTGATCTGTGCAACATCTGCCAGATCACCCCAAACATAGTTACCTTTAAAATAGGGCTCTAACGTAAAACTCATCTCCTCATATTGATAAAGGGGATTGCTCTCATAACCACATATGACAGAGAAAACTGAGGTTTGTGAAGTCAGTGAAAGCACATCACTCACAACACCCTCAACGACCTCTGGGACCTTAAACTCATTTAACGTATGATAGAGCTTGTAGTTTGATTTTAGAAAGATTTTATGTTTATGTATCGTCCGACGATAGACATACTCTGCAAAGAGTTTGTACGAGAAGTTGTCTCTTGCACTTTTATCAAAAAAGCCACTGATATCGTCTTCACTCAGCCCATCACCTGTTCTTGTACTTACGCCCAAACGAGAGTAGATGATCTCTCCGCCAAAAAGTATCGCTGAATGTGTCCCTAGTTTATGCCTAATCCCTAATCCTACCCCACCAATATAAGACTGCAGTTGATTATTAATATTCAAAAACGTCCCGTTCACATCAATATCACGGTCATTACGAGTGTCACTGTATCCCATATCAAAGGTCAAAAAAATGTTACTGTTGTCTGTCAATGGATCAAAGTGATACTGCAAGGGTAAATTGTACATTCGCATTTGTGTACCTGTCTTGGTAAAATTATAGACACCCGAACTCAACCCATCTTGCGAGGTAAAGACGATTACAGTATTGGCAGCAGCCAAGTATTGCTCAAGGGCCAGTCCATCTAAGGTACTTTGCGCTTCAAGCGTGTTAAAGAGCAACATCCATAAAAGTACAATACGTCTCATCATCTAAAAAAAGGTCCCCTTTCCAAATCTACTTTAGTGCTTCTCTATCGATTTGGAGAGTTGCCATTTCAGTATAAAGAAACCAGTTATCCCTGAAAGTAGTGATCCTAACAAGATACCGATCCTCTCATCCGTCATATTGATACAGGCATCTCCACTACACTCAAACGCCAAGGAACCTATAAAAAGGCTCATTGTAAAGCCTATTCCCCCTAACACAGAGATACCAAAAAGGTGTCCATAGTGCAAAGCATCAGGCAGTTTTCCAAGCTTTAGTACAATCGCTAAGAGACTAAAACTAAAAATTCCCACCTGTTTACCAACAAAGAGTCCCAGTGTAATCCCTATGGTGATGTTGTCTAAAAAATCTTTACTGCTGACACCGCTAAAGTTCACCCCAGTGTTAACAAAAGCGAAGAGGGGTAAAATCACATAGTTTACAGGGGCATGCAGAGACTCTTCAAGTTCATGAAAACTCTTGCCATTATTACGAAGAGGGATCAAAAGACCTACTATGACCCCAGCGATCGTTGCATGAACTCCTGATTTCAAAACCGCTGCCCAAACTATGATACCTATTAAAATATAAGCTGTATTATTGGTCACACCACGCCAATTCATTAGCATCAAAACAGCTATAAAAAATGCAGAGACCGCCAATGCAGTGACAGAGACCCCATGCCCAAAAAAAAGCGCGATCACAATGATCGCACCCAGATCATCGATGATCGCCAATGCTAATAAAAAGATCTTCAGCTCGGCAGGTACACGCTTACCCAAGAGCGAAAGTATCCCCAGGGCAAAAGCGATATCGGTCGCCATAGGAATGGCCCAGCCTTGCATGCCTATAGGGTCACCCCAGTTAAATACACTATAAACCAATGCCGGAACAAGCATCCCTCCAATAGCAGCAAAGGCAGGAACCACCACTTTAGAGATATGACTTAAACTCCCATCAAGAACTTCACGCTTGATCTCAAGGCCCACCATAAAAAAGAAGACTGCCATCAGACCATCGTTGACCCATAGTAATAGTGGTTTGGCAATAACAAATTCATGGATGCTGATCACAACCGGGATATTCAATAGATCTTTATAAAGAGGGGATAAAGGACTGTTAGAGAGTACCATCGCAAGTATAGTGGCACTGATCAATAGCACACCCACTGCGGATTCTGTTTTAAAAAATTTGAGTAAAGATTTTGTTAATACCAACATACTATCAATCCTAAGAGATATTTAATCTACCTAAATGATACTCTAAATATAGTCAATACATGTAAAAAAAGAAGATACCAACATCAAATGATGCTGATACAAGTGAAAGTCTATTTAAATCTTGGCAATAATCGCTTCAGCTGTGAATCCAAACTTCTCAAAAAGTTGTCCAGCCGGTGCAGAGGCACCAAAACTGTTCATGTTGATCAGTTCATCAGCAAGCTTATACCACTCCATACCACGCGCTGCTTCAATCGCAACTGTTTTGGTCCCCGGCTTAATAACTGCATCCATATACGCTTTATCTTGTTCTATGAAAAGATCAAAACAAGGAACAGAGACAACATTTGCTTTAGTACCCTTTTCAGCCAACTTGGCAGCCACTTCAAGTGCAAGACCCACTTCAGAACCTGATGCCATAATCGTATAAGCCGCATCTGCTTCTTCAGCTAGTAAGTAACCACCCTGACGTGCAGTACCAAACTTAGGTGTCTCTAACATCGGTAGTGTTTGACGCGAACAGACAAAGGCAGAAGGTGATGTTTTCATCTCTAAGGCTTGTTGCCACGCAGCTACATTTTCTGCACCGTCTGCAGGACGCCAAACATAAAAGTTAGGCAGTGCACGAAATTGTGAAAGCTGCTCTATAGGCTGGTGTGTTGGGCCATCTTCACCTACACCGATACTGTCGTGTGTCCAAACATAGAAGTTCTGGATACCACTTAGTGCCGCAATACGTGCTGCTGGCTTTAGGTAATCAGAGAAGACAAAGAATGTCGCTGAAAATGGCATCAATGGACCATAAAGTGCCATCGCATTGACGATAGAAGCCATCGCATGTTCACGAATACCAAAGTAGATATTTTTACCCTTAGGGAAGACACCCATATCTTTTAAGTTCGTCTTGTTTGAAGGACTCAGATCAGCAGAACCACCAACAAAGCCTGGTATCGCTCTAGCGATTGCATTAAGGACTACACCATTGGTACCACGTGTTGCATCTGCTTTTTCAAACGTTGGCCACTGTATGCGAGAAAAGTCAGGATTCATGTAAGCATCGAGTGCTTCGTTTTGCTCCATAAGTGGTAATGTCTTAAGAGAGTGATTCCAAGCGCGTTCTGCCAAGTCACCCTCTTCGATAGCACATCTAAAACGTACCATCACATCTTCAGCAACAAAAAACTTCTTCTCAGGATCAAAACCGGCACCAGCTTTTCCTGCCGCAATAATATCATCACCAAGAGGTGCACCATGTGCGTGGTGAGAACCTTCAAGAGGGCCTGCACCCTTGGCCATAATAGTGTTTGCAATGATCAGTACAGGCTTATCTGCTTTTTTGGCCTGGACCATTGCTGCATCGATCTCGTCATAGTCATGACCATTAACCGAAAGCACTTCCCATCGCTGCGCTTCAAAACGTGCACGAATATCTTCAGAGATACTCAGTTCTGTTGAACCCTCGATTGTAATACGGTTAGAGTCATAAATACAGATAAGGTTATCAAGACCCATATGGCCAGCAATCGACGCAGCTTCATAAGAGATGCCCTCTTCCAAGTCGCCATCACCACAAAGGACATAGACATTATGATCAATTACGGCGGCTGTGTCAGAGTTGAGTTGTTCACCCATGTGCTTGCTCGCCATAGAGAAACCAACTGCGTTAGCCACACCTTGACCTAAAGGACCTGTTGTGATCTCGATCCCTGCTGTATGACCATATTCTGGGTGACCCGGAGTCTTAGAGTCTAGCTGACGAAAGTTTTTAAGATCTTCTACCTCAAGACCATAACCCCAAAGGTAGTAAAGAGAGTAGATAAGACCTGTCGCATGACCACCAGAGAAGACCAGACGGTCACGGTTTAACCAGTCCGGGTTTTTAGGGTTGTGAGAGAGGTGCTCACTTAAGATCACTGCAATATCTGCAAGGCCCATCGGTGCACCGGGGTGACCTGAGTTTGCTGCTTGAACCATATCGGCTGCTAAAAAACGGATAGTATCGGCCATCTTTTGGCGCATTACATTTGACATATTAATCCTTGTGTCTGTTTATATAAGTCGTAAGTATTGGGGAGAGTTCACCTTGTAGACTCTCCTCAAAACTTAAAAGTTGTTCTTCGATCTCAGAAGCCAAGGAGTTGGCCTCTTGCATCGCTTTTTCTAAACCAAGTAGTGTGACAAAGCTGTTTTTTGCTTCATCATTGTTGGTTGTCTTTCCTGCCTCTTCACTCGTTTGTGTAACATCCAGGATATCATCTTGTATCTGGAACAGCAGTCCCAGTTTCAAACCGAAATCATAAATAGGCTTTTGCAATGCTTTTTGACCCGCGATAATCGCACCCATTTCCAAAGCCGTAGCAATAAGCTTACCTGTTTTGTTAATATGAAGTATTTTAATCTGTTCAATAGTTAAAGGTTGATTCTCAAAGTGACAGTCGATCGCTTGTCCAAGGACCATACCACCAAGACCACCGTTTTTTGCCAAAGTACGTATAAGTTTTACCCGGGTTGCATCTGAGAAAGGTGCTTCTGAAAGCACTTCAAAGGCATAGGTGTTAAGCGCATCACCTACTAAAACAGCTGTGACCTCATCATAACGTTTGTGCAGGGTCTCATGACCACGACGCAAGTCGGCATCATCCATAGCAGGAAGATCGTCATGGATGAGCGAGTAAGTATGAAGAAGTTCGATGGCATAAGCGCCATGATACGCACCCTCAAGCAACAGCGTGTTATAGGCTGAGACCACCGCAAGTAAAAGTGCTGGACGGAAACGTTTACCGCCAGCATCAAGCATGGTTGAGAGTGCTAATTCATAGTGAGGATGAAAGCTTGGTGCAACAGGTCGGTGTGTTGCTATAAACGCTTCAAATACTTGCATCTCTATCCTATGTTTTGTCTGCGAAATTTTAACATATTAATAATAAAAATTCATGCCCAATTCGACAAGTAGTGAGTGATCGGAGAGGCCAACATTTTGACTCTTTTCTGTATCAAGGTTATAGTTACCCCAGAGACGGTATTTATAGTAAACTCCAAGCTGTAACTCTGCGGCACCTGCACGTAAAAAAGTACCGCCGCCAAAAGTGAAACCAACATTGTTAGCCCATGACTGAACATACCCATTAAGAGGCGCCCAACCATAATCCATACCACCGCGAAGGTACGGTAATGTAGAAGAACCTTTGGAACTGTAAGTTCTGATAACATCAAAGCCAACGCTATATACAAATTGACTGGTACTACCTTGTTTAACATCATCAGCATCGGTATAACCAAAAATATCGCTGTCCATATAGTCTAAACCAAGATAGATATTAGTACGAAGATCATCACCACTGTCTATCCCCACATTGAACTTACCGCCATAGATCACGGGATTAACATCAACATCTACGATTTTGCTGTTTTCTTGTGCGATAAGCCCATAACCACTTTCAAGGGTAAAGCCTACATAAGGGCGACTTCCTCCATACAATGCCATAGTCATTAGTAAGAGTGGTATCAACAGGCGAAAGTGCATTAGTAGTCCTCTTTTTATTTGTGAGTATTATAGCGAAGGGTAACTTGAAAGCGTAGAGAGACTCAGCCTAAACTGAGCATAGAGAGTAAGACAAAATCTATTAGATCTCATCCAGAATATGGTCGATGTTATTATCATCGTTTAACAAGACAACACATGGTTTGTAAGTCTCTAGATCTTTTTCATCATAAGTAGCATATGCGACGATAATCACTTTATCACCTTTATGTACTTTACGTGCGGCAGCACCATTTAGACAGATGTCACGTTTTCCACGCTCACCTAAAATGATGTATGTTGAAAAACGCTCACCATTGTTGATGTTTAAGATCTCAACTTTTTGACCGACACGCATCTTCGATGCTTCTAAAAGTTCTTCGTCGATCGTAATCGAGCCGACATAGTTAAGGTTGGCATCGGTTACAGTGGCACGGTGAATCTTGCTGTATAACATTTCAATGGTCATCGAAACTTTCCTTATCTACCCATCTGCTTCATCATGTCCGCAGGTGTTATCGGTGCATCCCATAACTCATCAGCGATCACAAACTCTTCAACAACATTACCACCGATAATATGCTCATCAATAATACGGTCGATCTTTACTTTGTCAAGACCTGCATACATTGTATGGCCGGGTTCAACTAACATCACGGGACCCGCATTACAGCGGTTAAGACATGCTGAACGGATAGGTTGTACTGTACCAATGATACCTTTTTGCATCAAAGACTGTGCTAAATGTTGAAAAAGATCTTGTGTATCAGGTCTAACACATGATGGTTTTGGCATCCCAGGAGGAGCAGACTGCTCACATTTGAATATATAAAAGGCTGGCTGTGGTACACCCATGTTGTTCTCCAATATGGTAGGTCGAAGCCTACGCTTAAGTAAAATTTGCGCGTATTATATCTAAACTCTTCTCTCTATTCTTTAGAGTAATTCATATCACGTTCTATTTAAGGTTGAAAGCCTCTATAATAGTAATAGTTTGGCTCCATCTAAGATGAAATTGCCTAAAATGCCATACTTTAATACATTTCTGGAGCAACTGCTATATGAGAGTTTTACTTCTACTATCTTTTTTATATCTTTCACTTTTTGCAGAAGCTATGAGCTATATTGGCTTATCCATCGAAGACTCGACAGAGTTTTTTGTGATCAATAGCGAGACACAAGACGCCTCTTCTCCTCAGTACAAACTTAAAGCAGGTTATGGGGATATTGCTGGGTACACAGTAGAAGCATCGTTTAGCTACATGGATTATGCTACTAATGTGTTTTCAGATAATGATGGTAAGGCACTGATGTTAGATATCACCTTATATAAGGGGTGGGATCTAGGTTATGACCTCTACCCATATCTCGGTGTTGGTATAGGAATGGGTGAGATGGATGTAGAAAGAGAACTTGAAAGTTCTCTTAGCTTTAGCAGTTTTAACTTTGGTGGTGGTCTGCGCTATGTCATCAACCACACTTATGATTTTGACATCGGCCTCAACTATAAACTACGAACATGGCAGACTATCTCTCTGGTGGCAGACAAGATCAATGTCACCTCACATTTGCTCAATCCCTATATCGGTATTAACGTCCACTTTTAGGCAAGGTATTTAGATGAAAACATTCCACAACATACTACTCTCTTCAAGTATCTTTGCTTTAATCTTAGGATGTCAAAGCAGTGATGACAAACCACCTCTTGTTCCTGAGGTCGAAGCGATACAGATCATTGGCTATGATACAACAACTTCACTCTACGCACTTACTGACACTTCAGAAGATACTAATGGGGCTAGCCGTACGGCAAAACTTCTAGCGTCTATTATCTACTCAGATGGTCGCAGTGCCACTACTGCTAATGAACTCGATTGGGAAAGTAACAACAGCCGGATTGTTGCGGTCTCTAACGGTCTATGTACTGCTCTTGCAAACCATGGCAGTGCCAAGATAAGCGCCTCATATCGTGAAACACTTTATACCAAAAGTGATGAGAGTAAAGTCATTACCATCATCCCACTTACAGATGTAAATATTAGTGAAAAAAATAGTGTACTTACCATTAATTACGATAAGAATGGCACAGGACGGGTAGATATTAACGACTCTGGACCTTATGAGTTAAGCACTAATGGTCATTTTGAAGATAACCTCAGTATTACAGATATTAGTAGTAACATTATCTGGAGTAGTTCAAACACTACTATTGCTACAGTAAGCAGTAGTGGTACTTTAAATGTTGCATTAGACAAAAATGCAACTGTAATCATCAAGACATCCATCTTTAATGAAGTCAATGCAACATTAGAACTCAACATTACTGCTCCATAATCGAATCTTTTTATATTGTATTGAAAAGATTTTATTATGGGACTCAAACATTTTTTAGTAATTTATTTATGAAAAAATTTCAGAAGAAAGTGTATATAAAGAGACCATTTGTAGTGCTACCTTAAAAGAAAGTAGTAGAAGAGGGAAAGGTGTGTGCCTTACTCTTGAGCTATTAATTCACGTACTACTTCCCGATCATCAAAAGGAAGTTTTTTATCATAAATAAGTTGGTAAGTCTCATCCCCCTTGCCTAAAACCAAGACGATCTCATCACCATTTTGATCTTTTATAGCTTGAGCGATCGCTTGACGACGGTTGACATCGACATAGACATCATTGCCTTCATCGATACCTTTTAAAATATCCTGGATGATAAGATCTGGGTCTTCACTGCGCGGGTTGTCACTCGTCACGTAGATCTTTTTAGCAAACTTCGCGGCTACTTTTCCCATAAGTGGACGTTTAGAGATATCACGGTCACCACCGGCACCAAAAACTACTAAAATCTCTTTTTCTTTCAAAGCATTAAGTACCTGCTCCATACCATCTGGAGTATGCGCGAAGTCAACAATGACTAAGGGCTTATCACTCACCTTCTCCATACGTCCACTTACTCCTGCAAAACCATCAACGACTTCACACACTTCATTAAGCTTTTTATCTGTCACCAAATGCACTGCAGCAATAGCTGCTGTTAAGTTATAGAGATTAAAAAATCCATGCATGGGACTGTTAAAGCTCTCCACCTGCTCAAAGTGTTTGATCACACCACTGACACCATTATTCAAAGAATATGCCATGACTTTATAGGTTGCTGGATTTTCAGCACCATAGCTGTAAGCATTTTTGTAATTAAACTCTGCCCGAGGTTCATCTTTATTGATCAGCTTTTTACTTTCGTCTTGAAAAAAGCTATTTTTGACGTAGATATAATCTTCTAAGGTCTTATGATAATCCAGATGATCTTGTGTGATGTTGGTAAGGATCTTTAACGCAAAAGGAATTCCCTCTATGCGCTTTTGAACAATCGCGTGAGAACTGACTTCCATAACAAAGTATTCACATTCTGCTGCCACAGCCTGATAGATATGGCGATAGGTATTGAGAACACTCGGTGTTGTCAGACTTTTACCCTCAGCAACTGTGTCATTTAAAAAGAATCCACGGGTCCCCTGCATAGCAGCTTTATAACCTAGATCTAAAAGCATAGAGTAGATCGCGCTCGCTGTCGTCGTTTTACCATTGGTACCTGTAATACCAATGATCTTAATACGATCCAGCCCAAATATCGAAGCAATCTCAGAAGCAGCGATCACGGAGTGTGCCCCTCTCGACTGGGCATCTTCCAAATACTTTTCGTTTTGTTTGGTCTTTATAAACGCAGTTTCACTGTTACACTCTTGGGAGTTTTCAGTGACGAAGCGGAAGGGTTGAGAAGGAAGCTCAATTTTCAACAGTTTTGCCTTTTGCAAGACGGCGTAGCAGTTGGCGTAACTGCTCATCATTGGGATGGACGGCCAAAGCCCCCTCCAAGTAACTAAGTGCCATCTCCCGATAGTTATTTTTTATAAGCTTATCCAAGAAGTCCACAAAATCATCTTTTTCCGTGATGATCACGCGGGTAGAAAACATAATATTTTCAAAAATTCGTCTGAAATCGCCATCTTCATCCACAATCTCTTTAAATTCAGAGTACATGATACCATCTTCGAAAGCAACATTTTCCTTCAACGGCTGCGAGATCAACTCGCCAAGTTGCTCTAGCGTTCCATCCATCGTCTCTAATATCTCTGAAAGAACAATATCCGCCTGTTCTGCATCATCTTGGCGCAGTACAGTGTAGTAGTCAAAAAGTGCTTCCGCCCCAACTTCACCACTCATTGCCATCTCAGCTAAAATAGCACCGTTATAAGCCTCTTTTGACATAGGGTAGTCTTTAAGGACTAATGCATATGAACGTAAGGCTTGTTCAAAATTTGATTGGCTGAAACTCTCATTAGCTAAAGCAAGAGTTTTATATTTGTTGATAGTTGGCATAACTCTTCCTCCCACTTATTTTACATAGTATCGATCTGATTTTCCATCCCATGTGGCACATTGACCACTGTTAACTCGGGGTGGATATCCATACGAAGTTGACGTTCCACCCCATATTTCAGTGTATTACCAGCACTGCCACAACCTATGCAAGCACCTTGTAGCTGCACATACACTGTACCATTTTTTACAGCAAGATACTGTATATCACCACCATCAAGTGCCAAAGACGGACGTACCTTCTCTATAGCTGCCTGAACAGGCCCTTCTAACTCTTCATCAGTAAACGGGATCATATAAAACCTTATTAATGGACATCTTTACCTGCCCTATTTTCTAATCATAAAATATACTAAAAGCCCTTAGCAGGTCATAAAGCTAGTAATTTAGCATTCTTGCAAAGGTTTTTAAAAGGATTAAAAATCTCTCCTAAAAAAACTTTATACCATAAATAGTAGAAGTTCTATGAGACCATCCCCAAAATATTCATGACATAACTTGGTTTACGCATTCCAACCAAAATATAATCAATGTCTTTTTGGTTTTGCAAAAATTTCAAAGCACACTCTTGAAGTGATTTGTCACATCCTTCAAGTTTCTCTTTTAATTGCACCCTCGTCATCTTTGTACACTCAAAAGCAACCATACGGGCATACTCTTGTAAAAAGAGGTCTAAAGACTCTGCAAGCAACTCAACTACCGCTGGGTCTAAAGACTCTAATACTGATTTGAGATGGGGAATGACCTGAACATGTAAAAACTCATCATATTCACCTACATATCCAAATCGATGTTTGACATCATCAAGTTGCTCAACCATATTATAGATATTTTTAAGAGCACTGTCATCTGTCATCTCCAACACTTCATTAAGATGATGATAGTAATCATGAGGTTCATCATAACTGGCCAATCGAAACATCAAATCATTGGCTTGGGCATTAAACGGTCGATTACTCAAGACACGCAGTCCATTTTTCTTTGCCCATGCCGCACACTTCAGCCCCTCTGTCTCTAGTAAATTAATAGGCAACTGTAGTGTCGTAAAATGATGGTTGCTGCTGCCTGCCTCATTTGCTGCACGTTTAGCTATCGTTACTAAGTCTTCATAAGGTAAAAATTCAGGGTCGTTGCTTTTTTTAGAAAAAGAGTTTGAACTTACCCCATAACACGTGATGCGTCCTGAAGCAACTTCCTCTTCTAAAGCGACAAAAGCTTTTTCGATCCGCTCAAACATTCTGTCTAGCAGTTCATTACGGTCAAGGTCATGGTTCAGACCATCTAACACAAAGTATTCAGGATTATGAATCAAGTAACAGTCAAGAGTGTCCATATTAAGACGTTCAAGTGACTTACTTAACTGGTCTCTTAAAAAAGAGGGCGAGATACAGTGATAGATATGATCCGCAAATTTCACTACATCCAAAAAGTTTTCACCTTCGAGTACCCTCTGCAATGTAGTACCCTGTATATATCCAAACTTGCTAACAATCTCAACATCTTTAATAGCTTTAGAAGGCATCGGTTGAAAGGCCAAAGCTATTGCACGTTCAGCTGCACCATCCATATAGTTAGTAGAGGTATCTATAAGATCAACACCCTCCTCTACCGCTATACGAATAGCCTCAACCTGCTCCGGACTACGATCACTGACGCGGTATGTTCCAAATCCTATTTTAGCCACAAAAGTTCCTTATGATTATATGTGTGGAATTATAGCTAATTCAAAAAAAGAGTAAGAGCGGTTTGCCAATAGGTAACATAGATTTAACATATTAAGAGTAGAAATAGGAAAAGATGGCGAAGCTCATCAAAAAGAGAGCTTCACCAACGAAATTTCAGATTTGGTGCAGATTGTGTTGAAGTGAACCCGAAGGCGTACATCGGTACGTCGAGAGGTGAACTTCAGCGCAAGATGCGCCGAAGCTGAAAAGTTCAGATAAGGCTTAGCTTATTTGAATGGCTTTGCTAGATCTTTTTCGATTGCGCCTGGTACACTCGCAATAGTCATAAACTCACCCATAGTAAGTTGTGGGTAAGAGACCGCAATATAATACTTTGGTGCAAGTATCTTAG